>CAXSEB010000081.1:4811-8572 GCA_964235805.1 uncultured Chitinophagaceae bacterium
CAGCTGATCATCTTTTGTAAGGTTAGCCAGCGGCGATTCTTCCCACATTACATCGTCTGAATTTTCGGGAAGATAATTGAATATGCCAGGCTCCAAAACAAAAAAGCCTCCGTTGATCCACAGGCCTTCATCGTCAGGCTTTTCCTTAAAATTTATTACTTGCCCATCCTTACTTATTTTCATATTTCCAAAACGGCCGGGTGGCTGAACTGCTGTTACTGTAGCAAGTTTTTTGTGTTGTTTATGAAATTCGATGAGCTTATCAATAGCTATATTACCAACCCCATCTCCGTAAGTAAGCATGAAAGCATCGCCGTTTAAATATTTTTTTACCTGCCTTAAACGACCTGCGGTTTTAGTTTCTTTTCCTGTATCTACAAGGGTTACTTTAAACGATTCAGCATTAGTGTAATGAACATCCAGTTTATTGTTTTGAACTTCTACGGTTACATCGGAATTGTAAAGAAAATAATTTAAAAAGTATTCCTTTATGATATTCGCTTTATATCCGCAGCAGATAATAAATTCGTTATGGCCGTAAGCTTCATAAATTTTCATTATGTGCCAAATAATTGGCCTTCCTCCAATTTCGATCATGGGCTTTGGTTTCAAGTGAGATTCTTCTGATATCCGTGTTCCTAAGCCACCCGCAAATATTACTACCTTCATATTGTTTGTTATTATAGCATTAAATTATCTTTTGCAAATATTCGCCGTAACCACTTTTATTAAAGTTTTTAGCAAGATTCATCAATTCGTCTCGGTTTATAAACTGCATGCGATATGCAATTTCTTCAGGACAGCCGATTTTAAGTCCCTGGCGTTTTTCAATTACCCTAACATATTCAGATGCATCATGAAGAGATTCAAAAGTGCCGGTATCCAACCAGGCAAAACCCCTGTTTAAAACCCTAACCTTTAATTTTTTATTTTGAAGGTAAATCCTGTTTACATCTGTTATTTCGTATTCGCCCCTTGAGCTTGGTTGAATATTCTTAGCAATATTTACAACCTCATTATCATAAAAATATAATCCAGGTACGGCATAATTACTTTTAGGCTCACCAGGCTTTTCTTCAATGCTTAAAGCATTAAACTTGTCATCGAACTCTACTACACCATAACGCTCCGGATCACTAACAGGGTAAGCAAATATCATCGCTCCTTCTTCATTTACTCTTTCGAGCAAATTACTTATTCCGCTGCCATAAAAAATATTATCTCCGAGAATTAAGGCTACACTTTCGCTGCCAATAAACTTTTCGCCAATTACAAATGCCTGTGCAAGCCCGTTAGGTACTTCCTGTTTTGCATATTCTATTACACAGCCCCATTGGCTGCCATTACCCAGCAATCTTTTAAATTGATCCTGGTCTTCAGGTGTTGTTATTATAAGAATCTCTTTAATACCTGCGAGCATTAGTGTACTTAAAGGATAATAGATCATGGGCTTATCATAAATAGGCATAAGCTGTTTGCTTATACCCATTGTGATAGGATATAACCTGGTACCTGAACCTCCGGCTAATATTATTCCTTTCATGACCTACCTTTTTTCATATTGCTGTTCGTAATAATTTAGATAGTCGCCGCTTGTTACATGTTGCAGCCATTGTGTGTTGCTTAAATACCAATCAATGGTTTTTGATAAGCCTAATTCAAATTGCAAAGATGGTTTCCAGCCTAATTCGTTCATTAACCTAGAGGCATCAATTGCATACCGCATATCGTGGCCAGCCCTGTCTTTTACAAATGTTATCAGTTTTTCTGATGAACCCTTCTTTCTTTCAAGCTTTTCATCCATTTGCCTGCAAAGCTCTTTTATTATGTCAATATTTTTCCACTCATTGTTTCCGCCAATATTGTATGTTTCGCCAGACTTACCCTTGTGAAAAATTACATCAATCGCCTTAACATGATCTTCAACATACAGCCAATCTCTAACATTTTCTCCTTTGCCATATACCGGCAAAGGTTTATTATGTATAATGTTATTAATGCAAAGAGGAATTAGCTTTTCAGGAAAGTGGTACGGGCCGTAATTATTTGAACAGTTGGAAATAACCACCGGCAATTTATATGTATGATAAAAAGCTCTTACAAAGTGATCGGAAGAAGCCTTGGAAGCTGAGTAAGGGCTCCGCGGATCGTACGGAGATTCTTCCGTAAAATACCCGTTACTTTCTAAAGAGCCATAAACTTCATCAGTGGAAATATGATAAAATAAGTTGTTGGTAAAATCATCTTTCCAACAGTCTTTGGCCGTTTGCAGAAGTGTTGCAGTGCCAAGTACATTTGTTTGCACAAATGCCAACGGATCAGAAATGGATCTGTCTACATGGCTTTCTGCAGCGCAATGTAATACGCTGGTAAATTTATGTGTGCTAAAAAGTTGTTGCACAAATTGCCTGTCACATATATCTCCTTTTACAAACGTGTAATTAGGCGCCTTCTCAATATCTTTTAAATTCTCAAGATTACCTGCATACGTTAACTTATCAAGATTTATTATCTTATAACCCGGGTATTTGTTTACAAACAACCTGGTAAGATGAGAGCCGATAAAACCTGCGCCGCCCGTAATAAGAATTTTGTATTGCATCAAAAATCTTTCTATAAAGGCGGCAAAAATATAATTAAACGCTTAAACAATCTTATAATCTGGCTACAACGTTGTTCCGTAATTCATAAATACTATTATCGCCCTTACAAATTGCTGTACCATCGTCGTTAAAATAGAGCCTGTGCCCTGCTTTACTTACCCATCCTGTAAATAATGCCGGGTTGCCTGCCAATATAGTGTATGGCAGCACATCTTTTGTAACAACGGCTCCTGCACCTATCATTGCAAACTCACCTATAACAACGCCACCGATAATTGTAGCGTTTGCGCCTATGCTAGCTCCTTTTTTAATAAGTGTAAGCCTAAATTCGCTTTTTCTTTCAATGAAACTGCGTGGATTTATAACATTGGTAAACACTGCTGATGGACCGATAAATACATCGTCTTGCAACTCAACTCCATTATAAACAGAAACATTATTTTGAATTTTTACCCCGTTACCAATTTTAACATTATTATCAATAAAACAATTTTGACCAAGGATGCACTTTTTACCGATGACAGCTTTGTTCATAACATGAGAAAAATGCCATATGCTTGTGCCTTCGCCGATTATGGCACCGTCATCTACAACTGATGAAAAATGAACAAAATAATTTTTCTCCATATTAAAATTTCAGATACAAACCTTTAATAAATCTTTGATCTCAATCTTGACTGTAGATTAAGCAACATTTTTTATTGATCTTGTTAATCATAAAAAAACATGGATTAGACAATATTACCTTTGCGGCCATGCACTATGCCTCAGTTGAAAATATCAGTAAGTCTTTCGGGATAAGAACGCTATTTAAAAATATAACTTTTTATGTAGAAGAGGGAGATAAGATCGCTTTCGTAGCAAGGAATGGCACCGGAAAATCTACACTTCTAAAAATCATTTCAGGTCTTGATACTGCAGATAGCGGAACTGTTTGGGTGCACAAAGAAGTAAAAGTTATTATGTTGCAGCAGGACACCGCTTTTAATAATGATAAATCTATTTGGGACAATGTTTTATGCCTTGATAACCCCGTGGTAAAGGTGGTTAAAGAGTATGAGATGTACCTGGAAGAAGGCGGACATGATGAGGCTAAATTGAACGAACTGATAGCTGAGCTTGCCGAGCAAAATGCATGGGACTTTGAAAGTGATCTGA
>CAXSEB010000082.1:0-8311 GCA_964235805.1 uncultured Chitinophagaceae bacterium
TTCAAAGGATAAGCCATTAGGACGAACCGCATAGTCAAGCACTCCAAAAAAAAATAACCAAAAGCATCTTTTTAATATCTTTCTAAAAGACTCAGCCCAGGTAACACCTTGAGACCATTGTTTGTTTAGCGAAAACGCCATAGCTGTGCCAGCCATAAACATAAATGATGGCTGCACAAGATCCCAAAAGTGTAAGCCGTTCCATGGGTGATGTACAAATTGCTTTATAAATAAGTTAAATGGCTGACCTGTTGTTTTCTCATATAAATAATCGTACACACCGGTTGATGCCATTGTCAGCAACACCATAATAAATCCCCTCAAAAAATCTAAGGACAAAAGCCTGTGCGAAGTTGCAGGTAAGTCTGTTTGTTCCATACTATAATCGTGTTATTATAGCAAGAAAATGTGTGATTTGTTCAGTTCGAATAAATTTATATGATGATGTGCTTGCGTGTTATACTAACAATACATTACTAATAATCATTTTTTCATTTCCCAAACCAGTGCGCTTGCTCCAAGTATGGCTGCGTCTGATTCTTTCAACTCACTAAAGATGAGTTTTACTTTATTCTGGAAAATAGGAAGCAGGTTCTTTTCCATGTGATGCAACGTTGGCTTTAAAATCATATCACCACACTTAGTTAGACCGCCAAACAAAATAATGGCTTCCGGCGAGGAGAACATTACAAAATTTGCCAGTGCTTCTCCCAAAATTTTGCCGGTATACGAATATACTTTTTTTGCAAGTGCATCATTTTTCATTGCACATTCATACACAACTTTGCTATCAATCTTTTTAACAGGATAGTTTCTTAATAAGCTATTTTCTTCAGGGTATTGGCTTAGCATTTCCACAGCAGTTCTGGCTACACCGGTTGCTGATGCATACACCTCTAAAGATCCGTGCATTCCTGTGCCATAATGCAGCCTTCCGCCGGGAACTACAATTGCATGGCCAAGCTCTCCTGCAAATCCATCGTGACCTAATATAAGATTGCCATTCGCCACAATGCCGCTGCCAACGCCTGTTCCAAGTGTTATCATTATAAAATCTTTCATACCTCTTGCAGCGCCATACATCATTTCACCCACAGCTGCAGCGTTGGCATCATTAGTTAAGGCAGTGGCCAAACCGAATTTTTCCGATACCAGTTTTGCGAGAGGTATAATGCCTTTCCATTTTAAATTAGGAGCGTATTCAATGTCGCCGGAATAAAAATTACCATTGGGTGCGCCTACACCAATACCCTGAAAGTTAGTATGGCCCAATGATTCAATAACCGGTGATAATTTTTCATACAAAGCCTCAATAAAACTTCCAACGTCAGCATAATCGTCCGTTTTAATTTCATTTTTTTCTAAAATCTCTCCACGGTGATTTACAACTCCATATTTTGTATTGGTGCCACCAATATCAATACCAATGGCCAGTTCGTTTGATACATCCATATCAATTAGATTTAAAACTTAAGATTACTGAAAGCTCTTTCATAAAAAGATATTTAATCGATAAGATAAACAATACAAGCTGCGTTAGTGTGCTGCAACCGCCTTTACATCATAACTGATTCCCTGTGCTTTTAAAATACTTTGGGCTCTTATTGCATAAAATGCCAGGTAAGCAAAACATAATACACCAACAAAGTAAGACAACTGAATTCCAAGCAAATTGTCCGACGCCAAATAGCCCTGCAGTAAGCTGATAACTCCGCCACCCATTATCATCATAATTAAGAAATTAGAGCCTTCACTGGTATGTTTACCAAGACCCGCAATGGCTAAAGTATAAATACAAGGCCACAAAGTTGAACAAAACAAGCCAACACTTGTAAACGCATATACGCTTACCATTCCATCTGAGAAAATGCCGATCAACAAAGCAGTAATCCCAAACAATGAGAATATCAGTAACTGCCTTGCAGGATTTCCTTTGCTTAAAAAATCACCAATTATCAAGGCAATGATTATTAATCCATAAATGTAAAACGGTGTAATATCATGGTTGGCTAATTTATTAATTAAAAGGAAAACGCCAAACGCCAGGTAAGGCATCAACAAACGAAGAACAGACTTCAATCTGTCACTCACTCCAAATGCTCCTACTGATGAGGTCCATCTGCCCATCATAAGGCTTGCCCAATACAATGAAACAAATGGTGCAATATTCTGCGTAGGAAATTCTTCACCAGATGCTGATTTCAAATGCACCTTCATAAACTGCGGCAAGTTGCTTGCAGTGGATACTTCAACGCCTACATAAATAAAAATTGCAATCATACCTAAAAGCAATTGACCGTATTTTAGAGCACTTTTCCTGCTTCCCGGTAATGCATAAGCTGATTGTACATCGGTTGGCGAAGATACTCTTGCGAGTTCTTCATCTTCTTTCCCTAAATTTATTTTGTTTGGTATAGACGATAGTTTAAAAATAAGTGCCACTAACAAAAACAGGCCACCTAAAATGAGATAAGGTGTTTTTACAGCGCCTATGTCGGCAATTTTTGCTGTATCACTGGTAACAGAACCGAAGATGGCTATGCTTACCAATACCGGGCCTATTGTAGTTCCAAAATTATTAACACCTCCTGCCATGCTTAATCGTTGCGAGCCGGTACGTGGATCACCCATTACAATTGCTAACGGATTTGCAGCAGTTTGTTGTAAAGAATATCCCAGTCCAATCACAAACAATCCCGTAATTAACAATGCAAATGATGCACTTTCAGCGGCAGGGTAAAATAGTAAAGCACCAATTGTAGAAAGAACTAAACCCAATGCAATTCCATTTTTATAACCAATGCGGTTTAAAATATCATCGCCAATACCTTTACTTATAAAATAATAAATAATTGCTCCAACAGTGTAAGCCACATAAAAAGCAAAAGAAATCATCTGCGATTGCCATTGCTGCAAGTGAAGTTTCTCTTTAAACACCGGTATTAATATATCGTTGCTGGCAGCTACAAAGCCCCAGAAGAAAAACACCATCACAAGAGTTCCAAATTGTGACCATTTTGTTTGTTGTGTCATAATCAAATTAATTTATGATGAGAAGGATGTTGAATCTTTGCAATTTAGAATTTTGTTTCCCCGCAATGCTGCTGATGAGTTATAAGATTAAGTTTGAAAACGCATCTGTTGAAGCAAGCCATAGCAATAGTTTTTAGCTGCTCAAAATAAACTAAATTTTTAAATTGAAAAGTATCATTTATAATTTGCCGATAAAGAAATCATGCTTACTTTGATAAAATATTCACTTGTTTTATGGAGATAATTCACGTAAGCGCAGAGTGTTATCCTGTGGCAAAGGCAGGCGGGTTGGGCGATGTAGTAGGTGCATTACCAAAATACCAGAACAAACTGGGGCATATTGCAAAAGTGATAATGCCAATGTACCGTACAAAGTTTTTAATGGAAAACACTTTTGATGTAGTGCATAAAGGAGGTTTTGGCCTGGCTAACTACTGGTTCGATTATACAGTTATAAAGGAAACAACTAACCGCCTTGGCTTCGATCTTTATCTTGTAGATATTTTTGGCATACTTGACCGTGAAAAAGTGTATGGCTACGATGACGATACACTGCGCTTTACCGCTTTCCAGATAGCGGTGGTAGATTGGATAAGTAAGTGGCAACACAGACCTGATGTGGTTCATGTGCACGATCATCATACTGCTTTAATTCCGTTTATGATGCAGCATTGTTATGCATATAAACATCTGTCTTTTTTAAAAACTATTCTTACCATACACAATGCTGAGTACCAGGGCTGGATGAGCTGGGATAAAGCAAGCTACCTGCCAGACTGGGACAAATACAAATGGGGTTTACTCGAGTGGAATAAAGCGCTCAACCCGCTTGCCTGCGGAATAAAATGCGCCGCACGGGTTACTACTGTAAGCAATGGTTATCTTGGTGAACTTAAATATAATGCTAACGGCCTTGAAGCTCTTTTTGAGTACGAAAAGGGCAAGTGCTCCGGTATCTTAAATGGGATAGATCAGGACGTTTGGGATCCTGCTTCAGACACTTTTATACAAGCAAGGTATAGTATTGAAGATGTTGAAGAAGGTAAAGCAGCTAATAAAAAAATACTGTGCGATGCTTATAATTTAGACATTGATAAGCCGCTGATAATTTTTATCGGAAGACTGGTAGGGGAGAAGGCTGCTGATCTTCTGCCGCAAGTAATAAGTGATTCAATTTATTACATACATGGCGACATGAACTTCTTAATTTTAGGAAGCGGTGAGCCCGCAATTGAATACCAGCTTGAACAAATTAAAAACCAATTTGTTGGGTATTATAATTCCAGGATAGGTTATAATGAGCAGCTAAGTCACCAGATGTATGCAGGTGCAGACTTTTTATTGATGCCTAGCCGCATTGAACCTTGCGGCTTAAACCAGATGTATGCAATGAGATATGGAACTATCCCGATAGTGCGTAACACCGGTGGCTTAAGAGATACAGTAAAGGATTTTGGCGAGCCGGATGGTTTCGGCATATGTTTTAACGATGCAACCGTGGGAGATATTACCTATTCAGTTTACCGTGCTGTTGAATTGTATAAGCAGCCTAAAAAAATCAATGATATTGTAGAACAATTAATGCAAATAGATCATAGCTGGGAAAACAGCGCAGGCATGTATATTGAGCTTTATGAAAGATAAATCAAATGGAAAATTTGTTAATGGAGAATGTAGAATGCCTTAGTTTATGCTCCATTAACTTATTGTCTAAAGAACATAAATATGCAATGCTAGGTAATGAGGAAAGAAAATGTATTGAAAACAAAAAGTTTTGATTTTGCAATTAGGATTGTGAAGCTGTATAAATTTTTGAGAGATAAACAAAATGAATATATTTTAATAAGACAGGTTTTAAGAAGCGGAACATCTATAGGCGCTCTAATAAGAGAATCAGAAAATGCAGAAAGCACTAAAGACTTTATCATAAATTGACTATAGCGTTAAAAGAAGCTGACGAAACACAATATTGGTTAGAATTGCTTTTTGCTACAGGATTTATTACTAAAAAAATGTTTGACTCAGTAAATAAGGATTCAGAAGAGTTAGTCAAGTTATTGGTAGCAAGTATAAAAACAATAAAATCGAAAAAAATTAATTATTGAAAAATATTAAATGAATGATAGAGATTTCAATTTTCAATTTTCAATTCTCAATTAAATTACCCTTATGATAAGTAAATCAGTAATGGCCGTTATTTTAGGCGGAGGAGCAGGAAGCAGGCTTTATCCTTTAACTGCAAGCAGAAGCAAACCAGCCGTGCCTATAGCTGGTAAATACAGACTTGTAGATATTCCTATATCTAATTGTATTAACTCTTCCATTAACCGCATGTATGTGCTTACGCAATACAATTCGGCTTCATTAAATAAGCATATAAAGAACACGTATCAGTTTAGTGCCTTCAGCACCGGCTTTGTAGATATACTTGCTGCAGAGCAAACACCAGATAACCCGAGATGGTTCCAGGGAACTGCTGATGCAGTAAGGCAATCTGTAAGGCACATTGAAAAAAATGAGTTTGATTACGTACTCATCTTATCAGGCGATCAATTGTACCAGATGGATTTTTGTGATATGGTTGAAGAACATAAAAAATCCGGCTCTGACATTTCTATAGCCACAATACCGGTTACAGAAAGAGAAGCACCGGAATTCGGGATTTTAAAAGCTAATGATAATCATGAAATAACTTCCTTTATTGAGAAACCTGCTAAAGAGTTATTACCGGAATGGGAAAGCGATACCGGCGAAGCTATGCAACAGCAGGGCAAGAAATACCTGGCGTCCATGGGCATATATATTTTTAACCGGAAGCTTTTGTTTGATATGTTGCTGGATGAGCATAAAAATGCAACAGACTTTGGTAAAGAGATCATTCCCGGTTCTATAGGAAAATATAAAGTGGCGAGCTTTCAATATGATGGATACTGGACAGACATAGGAAACATCTATTCATTTTACGAAGCTAATCTTTCGCTTACATTAGATCTTCCACCTTTTAATTTGTTTGATAATTCAAAAGTTGTTTACAGCAGGCCACGCATGTTACCTCCTGCTAAAATAAGCGGAACCACTCTTGAAAAAACGATCATCGCAGACGGATGCATTATAAATGCTTCCAGGATCGAGAACAGCGTAGTAGGCGTTAGAACCCGTATCGGAAGCGGAACTACGATAGTAAGCACTTATATTATGGGTGGTGATTATTATGAAACCATGGTTGAACTTGAATACTCTGCTGAACGGGGAATTCCTAAAGTAGGTATCGGCGACAGGTGCATTGGTAATGATGTACGAATAAACGGAGGTCCGCATTTGCCAGACAGTGATCATTCATTATATACCGTTAAAGACGGAATAGTGGTAGTTAAAAAAGGGAGTATAATTCCCGATGGCTTTGTGATTTAGCAATGTTGCTTCGTGATGTTCATCAGTAATTATAGTTCCATACTGTACCTGTTATACCATAATTAATCAACGCTTGCTATGCCAGAGATCGAAACAGATTTTGTAACCTCTCATCCGCCGGTTGTTCCTAAACCAAGGCTCACCTTTAAGCAGATAGTTAACATGAGTTTCGGGTTCTTCGGAATTCAATTTGGGTTTGCTCTGCAGAATGCTAACGTTTCCAGGATATTTCAAACGTTGGGGGCTGAAATTGATAAGATCGGTTTTTTATGGATAGCTGCGCCGATAACAGGCTTGCTTGTTCAGCCCGTAATTGGTTACCTGAGCGATAGAACATGGCATCCTAAATGGGGAAGAAGAAGACCTTTCTTTTTTGCCGGAGCTTTACTTTCTTCCATAGCATTATTCTTAATGCCACAATCAGGTATGTTGTGGATGGCTGCCACATTATTATGGGTGCTTGATGCATCTATAAATATTTCAATGGAACCTTTCAGGGCTTTTGTTGGCGATAAGCTTCCATCCTCTCAAAGAACAACAGGCTTCGCCACACAAACTTTTTTTATCGGGCTTGGCGCTGTTATAGCATCTTTACTGCCTTATATCTTTACCAACTTTTTTAATATCAGCAATACTGCTGCACCGGGTGTTATCAGTAATTCAGTTAAGTATTCTTTTTATATAGGCGCTATAATTTTCTTATTTTCTGTTCTGTGGACAGTATTTACTACTAAAGAATTTCCCCCTGAAAACATTCAAACCTGGGAAGAAGAAAAATTGAGAACGAAAGGTTTGTTGAATGGATTCTCAGAGATAACCAGGGGCATATTTAAAATGCCGCCAACCATGTTGCAACTTGCAATTGTACAATTCTTTACATGGCTTGCTTTTTTTTCAATGTGGATATATACTACACCAGGTGTTGCACAAAACGCTTTCAATTCCACCGACACTACATCAAAAACTTACCAGGATGCCGGCGATTGGGTTGGCGTAATGTTTATGGTATATAATGGCATTTCAGCAATTGCTGCATTTTTGTTGCCACTGCTTGCAGATAAAATAGGCAGAAAATATACCCACATGATCTGCCTTCTCATCGGCGGCGTTTCATTATTTTCTATGTTGTTTATAAGGAGCCAAAATTTATTATTGGTGCCAATGATAGGCGTAGGCCTTGCATGGTCATCTACCTTAACTATGCCATACGCAATACTTGCCGGAGCTTTACCTTCAGGTAAAATGGGTTTTTACATGGGTGTATTCAATTTCTTTATTGTTATACCACAAATACTCGCTGCTGCTATTCTCGGGTTTTTTGTAAGAACCGTTTTTCATGAACAGGCCATTTATGCGCTTGTTGTAGGTGGTGTATCTATGGTGATTGCCGGGGCATTAAATGTTATTGTTAAAGATAAAGATGATGTACAAACGCGGCCAGTTAACAATATCTCATGAAAAAAAATTTTATAGCTGCAAATCAAGCTTAATCTATATAACGGCTTTAAAATTTTCCGGGCAACAATTTTTTCATGAGCAACTCTTTACGGCTTCTTGAAACATTCACCATTGACCCATCGCTCATTACTAAGTATCCACCTTCGCCTTTCACGTATTTTTCAACTTCATTTATGTTTACCAGGTATGAATTATGCACCCGGATAAACGGATAATCTTCCAGCAATTCTTCAATATCTTTTAAATTGCGTGAGGCGATTATTTTGCGTTTATCTTTTAAAAAAAGAAAAGTATAATTACTTTCAGATTCACAACTGATGATTGATTCTGCCGGAATTAGCTGATATCCCTCCATGGTAGGAATTGCTATCCTGCTAATAGGAATTGCAGGATGCTTCAGTTTGCCAAG
>CAXSEB010000082.1:8321-8572 GCA_964235805.1 uncultured Chitinophagaceae bacterium
TTTCAAATTGCTGCGGAAGTGGAAATGAATTACGTTTCAGGGCTTTCTGTACACTCAGTTGCAGTTCTTCGCGGTCTATTGGTTTTAATAAATATTCTAAGGCGCTGAAGCGAATTGCCTTAATGGCATACTGATCATAACTTGTGGTAAACACTATTTGAGAATCGATAACACCGAGTTTTTCAAGCAATTCAAAACCATTCATAAATGGCATTTCAATATCGAGGAAGAGTATTTGTGGCGGATGCTCT
>CAXSEB010000083.1:0-8480 GCA_964235805.1 uncultured Chitinophagaceae bacterium
ATAGTCTTGACGAAGATTTGAAAGGCAAATTTGAATTTGCTTACAAAGACGGGAAGCCATTTTTACGGGTGTTGGATTCTTTAATTAAACGACTTACTCCTGCATCCAATGCAAAGCCAGCTGAACTTATTAAAGAACCCCTGGTTGAGGTTGATACCTTACAGGTAAGCAAAAGAATTGGTGTTGTGTTTAATGCCAATGAAAAGGCCTTTCCTTATTTTGTAACAGACTTAATACAAGGCGACAGCGATGAGGAAGGAAGAAAATTTGTATCACGGACTGAAAAGTTAGACCTCACAAAATTCATAAACACAGAATCATTCTCAGAAGAAAATAAACAACTGATACAACATGTACGTAAGCTGCAATCTTCAGAGCTTAATAAGTATCTAAAGCGCAATTCCCCGTTTAGCGGTTTTTGGGAAAACATAATCCAGCAGGATGGCGACGAATTACCGGAGGAAACAAAAGCTTTGATGATTGAATACCTGCATCCTAAATTAAAAAAGATCTTTACAGAAAATATAGATAATCCATTCCTGTTCTATTTACAATTACATACAGCTTTTAAAACAGAAAACCTTAAAGAGATTTCATTGTCAGATGAGATGCTGGTGCCATCTTTTAAGTTAGCAGCAAAAGATGATCACTTCGAGCTTTCCTGTCATGTAAAAATTAATGGCCAGTTGGTTAAAATAAATGAAAATGAATGGAGCAGCATTTTATTGTTCTTATACAATCACCAGTTTTATCAATGGCAAAAACCTGATGATGTTTTAAAGGCTGATAAGTATTTTAACAAAGAACCTCTGCATTTAAACAAATCAACCTGGGCAGAACAATTGAATAGTGTTGTACTTCCTCTAACAAAAGAATATCATGTAGAATTTGATAAATCACTGATAAAAGAAGTTAAAGATGGCGAGCCTGAAGTTCGGCTGATGTTAGTAGAAAAAGGTGATTACTTATTATTTCAACCCGCATTTAATTATAAGGGATATCAAACAACAGAAAACGATAAAGACGTTATTATTGTACCAGAAGATGATAAGTTTTTAATAGTACATCGCAATACTGCATCGGAGCAAAAATTTATAAGCAAGCTTCAAAGTCTACATTCACAATTTGCACTGCACCAGGAAGGTAAAAGCCTTGTGTTAAAAGGCGCTGATGTTTTAAAAAACAATTGGTTCTTTTTATTTATTGATGCAATGCAGGAAATGAAAGTGCCTGTTTATGGGTTTGAGGCTTTGAAAAACTTTCGTTTCAACACAGCTAAGCCAAACACACACATTCACGTAAGCAGTGGCTTTGATTGGTTTGATGCAAAGATTGAATTGGCGTTTGGAGATCAGCGTATTGGCATTAATGACATTAAAAAAGCTTTAGCCAACAAGCAATCATTCGTCCAGCTTAATGATGGCACGTTAGGCATATTGCCCGACGAATGGATCAAAAGATATTCTCTTTTATTTAAAGTTGGCGAGGGCAAGAATAATCAACTAAGATTATCAAAATTTCACTTAAGTGTAATTGATGATCTATATGAAAAGCGTGATGAGAAAGAACTTTCCTTTGAGCTCGATAGCAAATTTGAAAGGTTAAGAAATTTTAAAAGTGTACCTGAGATTGACATACCGGTTGAGCTGTCAGGTATTCTGCGACCATACCAGGTTTCAGGTTTCCATTGGCTAAATTACCTTAACGAGGTTAGCTGGGGAGGCATATTAGCTGATGATATGGGATTAGGTAAAACCGTGCAGGCGCTTAGTATGCTTAAACATTACAACAGTGAAACTGGTGGCTTGAAGGCCTTGGTGGTTTGCCCTACTACTTTAATTTATAACTGGGAAAATGAGATAAGAAAATTCACTCCAACGCTTACTTATCAAATTCATCATGGTAGCATGCGTACAAGAGTTGCTGAAGAGCTGGAAAGATCAAACATCGTAATTACAACTTATGGAACACTTAGAAGTGATATACAGTTAATAGTAAAAATTGCTTTTGATTATGTGATATTAGATGAGTCGCAGGCAATTAAAAATCCTGCATCTAAAGTGGCTCGTGCTGCGTGTTTGCTTAAATCAAAAAACCGGTTGTGCATGAGCGGTACTCCTTTGCAAAACAATACCTTCGATATTTATGCACAAATGAATTTTTTGAACCCAGGCTTGCTGGGTTCAGTTGAATTTTTTAGAAACGAGTTTGCAAACCCGATTGACAAGTTGGGTGAGCCCGAACAGAAAGATCATCTTCGCAAACTTTTATACCCGTTTATTTTAAGAAGAACCAAAGAACAGGTTGCAAAAGATCTTCCTGAAAAAATGGAAACCATTTTATTTTGTGAAATGGAAGAAGAGCAAAGGAAAATATACGATACGTATAGAAATGCTTATCGTGATAAAATTATTGGAGTGATTGATGAGCAGGGAATTCAAAAATCGCAGTTAACAATATTACAGGGGCTTATGAAACTTCGCCAGATTTGTGATAGCCCTGCAATATTAAATGAAGAAGAAAAGCATCCAAATCATTCCATAAAGCTGGATGAACTAACAAGGGAAATAACTGAAAATATTGGCGATCACAAAGCATTGATATTTTCTCAATTTTTAGGAATGTTGGCTTTAATAAAAGAGAAATTAAAGGAGAATAATATAGAGTTTGAATATTTTGACGGAAGTACTCCACCAATGGAAAGGGAAAGAGCAATTCAAAATTTCCAGGGCAGCGATTTGTGTAGGGTGTTTCTTATTTCGTTAAAGGCGGGAGGTGTAGGATTAAATTTAACTGCTGCTGATTACGTTTACATTGTTGATCCGTGGTGGAACCCTGCTGTGGAGCAACAGGCAATTGACCGGACACATCGCATTGGGCAAACTAAAAATATATTTGCTTATAGAATGATTTGTAAAGATACGATAGAAGATAAAATTTTGCAGTTGCAGGAGCGTAAGCGCATTTTGGCAAAAGAACTCATATCGGATGACAGCTCTTTTGTAAAGGGTTTAAGTAAAGAAGATGTTGAATATCTTTTTAGTTAAACTTTACGAAGAGATATATTCTTTAAGCCGCTGAAATTCTCTCTTTTCCCCGGATTCAAAAAGCATAATTAAATTCCTGGTTAATTTGCTTAAGAGTGATGCTAATGTTGGTTTTTGCTGGTTAAAGTTAATTCTCATATAGATTGGATTTATATCAAAATTATGAATTTTACTGCCTATAGTACAAGAGCAAAAACACTGATTATAGTAAATGTATTTTCCACAAAAAATCTGTATTAATTGACTTTGTAAAATATTCAGATTCTTCTAATAACGACCTCAGGTAACGCTTTATTGTAAAAGTTACCAACTTTTGCGGCTGGTATTTTGTCAAATAGTATATAATATCTTTAAGAAAGAAATACTAAAACTTTGGGGAGATCAATGCCTTTTTTTAAAGTTCAAATAATCCAGGTAATAAATGATTTTAAAAGACAGGTTATTATTTTGAGAGGCAGAGAGCGTATTATTGAAATTCTTGAAATAATTGCTGCTTAAATTTTCATCATTATACACAGCATTTTTCCAAACGATATTTATAAAGCTGCCTGCTGCAAACTGCCACGTATAAACCATGTCAATATTGAATAAATTCAAATTTTGATCTGCATTACCGGTGTAAGTTGTATTTTTCGCTAAAGCACCATCCGTAAGCAATGTGTACAATTCTTTTGCTTTAACATGGCTCCAATAGTGTCTTACCCGCAAATCAATGCCTGAACGTTTATTAAAATTATATTTTGAACTGATCACATTTTCAACTGTAGAGCGGTTACGTCTTGCAAAAATGACATCGTTGTTTGCATCAATATCAGTAAACCCTGCATTATTAATGGCAGGCTGCAGGCTCAAACTATGGCTAATTGCAAACTTATCGCTAAACCTAAAATTGTGTTCAATTTCTATGTTATAGGCTTTACCTGCAAATAGATCAGAAAATTTTACCGATAGATCTGCGCCTCCGGAGTATTTTTTTGATCTGTTTGAATTTGCCCACGCTTCAAATGAAAGCGATTGCGGAGATTTGAAAACTCTTCCAGAAACCCTTGGTTCATAAAAATCATTTCCACGTGCATTAAATCCTGCGAAAAAGCCAAGTTGCCAAAGGTTTTTTATTTGCCCGTTCACATTTATATTGTAATTAAAATTTTGATATGAAGCTGGTGTAAAGCGGCGGCTATAGTTAAAGTTATTATTGAGATTAATCCGGTTATACCATTTAGTTGGCTTTGTCCAATGCACACCAACCCATAAATAATGATCCACAAAATTATTATTGAATAATATTCCAAGGTCATTAGGATTATACTTATCATCTGTTAACTCCTGGCTTAATTGGAAGTTTAACATTCCACTTGTTTTACCAAAGCTTAAAAAATGAGAATAACCACTGGATTTCTTCCCGTCCACATTTGATAAAGTGCTTACGCTTATTTTACCATTCCAGTTATAGCTGTTTTTCTTATTGTTAATATCAAATAGTGCCGCAGATACATTAGCATCATAATCACTTCCACTCCGTAAAACATCCGTATTAATAAACGAAACAGAAGAGTTGTTTTTTAATGTTTGATCAAACACAAGTATGTTATAATTTGTAAGGGGACTTGTGCGGATTTCCCTGGTATTTCCATGGGCATCTCTTACTGTTGCGTACATAGGTTTAGTAACAGCATTAAAAAAGCCAATGCCTAAGCCTTTTGATGTGCGGCCTGAAATTTTTGTAGCATTGATAAGTTTACTTTCACTTGGATTTTTGAGTATCACATCCGTTGAATCAATTTGTGACGACACATCGTAGTAATGCAATGGCTGGCCACCAACTCTTCTTGAATAAAAAAGGTTTCCTTTATTAAACAACTCTGTTCCTTCTGTAAAAAAAGAACGGTTCTCATTATACTTTACTTCAAACGGGGAAAGATTTAATACCTGGTTATCACTTTGCACTTGCCCGAAATCCGGCACCAACGTCATATCCAGTGTAAAGCTTTGGTTAATACCGTATTTAAGATCCATTCCTCCATTTACTGAAGATGTGGTGTTTTTAACGCCGTCGGTTTTGTATGGATAATGATTAAGATAAGTAGAGAAATATGGAGAGAGCGATAACCTTACAGGCGATGTTATTTTTTCAATGCCGGTCCATTCTCCTTCCTGGTTAATGAACCCATTTTTGTTTGGGTCAACATTGTTCCAGAAATATTGCTGGCCGGTTTTTTGGCGTCGTCTTGTGATATTTAAACCCCAGGTTTGGTTGTCTTTACTGTTGAATCGCAAAGCCGAGTAAGGTATCCTCATCTCAAAAGTCCAACCATCTGCAACAATTTTTGCTTCACTGTCCCACACTGCGTTCCACGTTTCGTCTTCGTTGCCGCCAGTAGAATATTTTGCATCGAACTGCTCGCCATAAGGAGTTACATAAAACCCTGAAGCATTTATCTTATCATAATAAGTATCGAAAATAACTCCCAAAAAATCACTGTTACCAATCCTGTCCCTGCCAACCAATTCCTTGGAAACACTATCAACAGTTCTTTCATGACAATAGCCACCTACATATATTGAGGTGTTATCATACAAAATGTAAACTTCTGTTCTGTTAGGGGTTAATTCATGAGCGCCAGGTGTGGGCCTATATTCAATAAAATCTGTTGCAGGCGTTGCTGTTTTCCAGGCAGGTTCACTTAAACTTCCGTCAAGCTTAATAGAAGAAGTTATTTTTTTTGCCGCTAATTTTTTATTGGGAGTTTGCGCTATCGTTACAAAAAAATTTAGAAGACACGGAAGCAAAATAATATAAACCTTATTAGTCATTGGTAGCTTTTGGAATACAACGAAAAAATCAACAATCAGTTACACGAATGTAAACTCATCATTGATTTAATTTTTACCACTCGTAATAATATCGACTTATTAAGGATAATTTAACAAGTATACCTGTCTATATAAAAAGATCGGGGTGCAGTTTGCCACCAAGTGTTACAGCATATTTGGAGAGATCGCTGATTCCTGCAAGTGCTAAAACTTCTTCATCTATAAAATTATTACCTGTGCATTCTACCGAAGGTTTATTCAAAATAAAATAAGCAGCATCAGCTACTATATCAGGATAACGGCTCATTTTCATTAGGCGGTCACCACCCAGCAAATTTTTTATGGCTGCTGTTGCAATGGTAGTTTTTGGCCACAATGTGTTCGAGGCAATCTTAAATTCTTTTAGCTCCTCTGCAAGACCAATGGCTATCATGCTCATGTTGTATTTGCTTATGGTGTAGGCAGTGTGGGTTTCAAACCACTTTGGCGACATATTAACCGGAGGAGAAATCGTTAAAATATGGGCATTGGTGGATTTTTTCAGATGAGGTATACATGCTTTGCTTACAAAAAAAGTTCCTCTTACATTGATAGCATTCATCAGGTCGAATTGCTTTGTTCCAGTTATTTCTATTTTAGATAACGCAATGGCGGAAGCATTATTAATGAGTATGTCAATGCCGCCAAACCTGTTAATAGCTTGTTCTACAACGTTACTGATCTGGTCCTCAAACCTGACGTCGCATTGAACTGCCAGCGCTTTGCCGCCAGCCTGTTCTATTTCATGTGCAGCGGTAAAGATGGTACCACCTAAGTTTGAATTTTCTTCGATGGATTTTGCGGCCACAACAATATTTGCACCTTCCCTTGCCAACCGAAGTCCGATTGCTTTACCAATACCTCTGGAAGCACCGGTTATGAAAACAGTTTTATCTTTAAAATGCATTAGAGCAGTTAGTAAGTGTTGAATAATTATTAAAGAGCAAGCGCTTTTGAAAGTATTTAATGCATTGCTTCTGCAAGATCAATTTTCGTCTTTTTTTTGCCCTTAACGAATAAAACAAAAGGTATGCAAATAAGAAATAAAACACCTAAGTAAAGAAATACATCCATGTAAGACAATACCGCGGCCTGTTTCATAACACTATAGTCCAGTGCTTTATAACTGCTTTTTAAAGCTTCGTCTCCCGCCAGGCCTTTGGCCATAAAACCATGTTGCATTGCCTGCACTCTTTGCTGTACTGTAAGATTATTCACATCTAATCTGCTTACAAGATCATTACGATGCACCATATTTTGCCTGGCCATAAACGTTGTAATAGCAGCAATGCCAAACGAACCTCCAAGCTGGCGCATCATCCCTGTAAATGCAGCACCCTGGCCTATTTGCTGACCTTTTAGTGTTGAAAGAGACAATGTTGTAATAGGTATAAACAACATACCCATCCCGATACCGCGTAATATAAGCATCCAAAAGAAATTATCGGCGCTGGTATCAGGAGTTAAAATTTTATAGCCCCAAAATGTAAAGCCAAAAAAAGCCAACATGCCTGCTGCAACAAGATATTGCTGGGGCATACCTTTCTGCAATAATTGCCCAATTATAGGCATCATAAAAGCTGTTGTTAATGCTGCCGGTATCATTAATGCACCTGATTGCTGAGCTGTCCATCCTAAAGTGGATTGGGTATATAAGGGTATTATAAATGTTGATCCATATAATCCGAAACCCATTATAAAAGAAAGTATGGTACCTATGCGCAGGTTTCCGTTTTTTAAAACCCGCAACTCAACGATAGGATTTTTATAAGACAGTTCCCGCCAAACAAAAAAGAATAAACCGAATATTGCTATAACTGATAATGCAATAATAATGCTGCTGTTGAACCAATCATCGTCCTGGCCTTTCTCTAAAACATATTGTAATGAGCCCACTGACAACGCTAACAGAGCTATACCTAAAAAGTCAATTTCACTTCTGGACTTTTTTTCGCCATATTTTGGGCTACGCACAAATTGAAGTGTAAGCAACGCTGCAATAACACCTATTGGAATGTTGATGTAAAAGATGTATGGCCATGAGAAATGGTCAACAATATACCCGCCAAGTGGTGGGCCGAGAGTAGGACCAATAATTACGCCCAAACCGTAAATTGCCTGCGCCATTCCTCTTTTTTCCGGCGGATAACTTTCTGTAATTATAGTTTGAGAAGTTACTAAAAGCGCTCCACCTCCTATTCCCTGCAGAAAACGGAAGAAAACCAGTTCCCAAATTCCATTTGAATTACCGCATAGAAATGAACAAACTGTAAATAGTACAATAGATGCAGCAAAATAATTGCGCCTTCCAAACTGTTGCGAAAGCCAACTCGTCATTGGAACAATGATTACGTTTCCAATTGCGTAAGCAGTTATTACCCATCCAACTTCAGTTAAGGTAGCCCCCAAATTACCACGCATATCATTAAGAGCCACATTAACAATAGTCGTATCCACAATTTCCAGCAAGGCGCAAAGAATTGCTGTTATCGTAATGATAACTCTTCTGGATCCATATTCTACCAACGAGCTTTGTTGTACCATCTTTATATATTATTGCCTGGCAAGTGTCTCATCTAT
>CAXSEB010000084.1:0-4307 GCA_964235805.1 uncultured Chitinophagaceae bacterium
ATTATGATAACGCCAAGGTACTATTACTCAAGTATGGCAGCGTAAAAAAAGCAATTGAGGGTTCGAAAACTACGTTTTAAAATATTTCCCTTTAATCAACGTTTGCATCTAATAAATTGTCTTAAATTTAAGTTCCAATCTCAAAATTTATAACTAAAAAAATAATCCTTATGACCCGAAAACTTTTACTCTGCTTTACTTGTATTTCACTTTCTGTTTTGTGTTTCGCTCAAAAAACAAATAAAGCTTACGCTATCACCGGTCAATCAACCGGCAATTTCAATTGGAGCGACATTCGTGAAATTGATCTTTCCACAGGAAAGGTTGACAAAACTATTTTTGAATCTGGCAAAAGCAATTTCTCATTACAGTCAACTGAAAAAACAAAAACTTCCACTTCAGCAAACGATGTTGCTTTACCAACACAATCCATGGTTGCGGCAGCCGCTTTTGACAGAAAGCACAATAAACTATTTTTTACGCCAATGAGAATTGGTGAATTGCGCTGGCTTGACCTCTCTTCCAGAACTGATAACCAAAAATTTTACAGTGTACAGGACCAGCTCTTAAACACAGGAAATTTAAATGATGAAGCCAATCAAATTACCAGGATGGCCATTGGCTCAGATGGTAATGGTTATGCCATCTCTAATAATTCCGATCATTTTATCCGTTTTACCACTGGTAAAAAAACCGTGATAACTGATCTTGGTAAATTAACTGATGCTCCGGCAAATGAGATATCTATTCATAACAAATTTAGTTGGGGCGGTGATATGGTAAGTGATGTTTATGGAAAACTCTATTTGTTTTCTGCACCTCAGCACGTGTTTGTAATTGACGTTAAAACGCTTATTGCTACGTATTTAGGGCAGGTTAAGAATTTATCAACTACATACACTGTAAATGGTGCAGCAGTTGATCAGGATGATAATGTTGTTATCAGCAGTGCAAATACTTTTGAAGGCTTCTACAAAGTGAATATCAAAAGCCTTGATGCTGCAAAAATAAATACTACAACCCAGGTTTTCAATGCATCTGATTTAGCCAGCTCAAATTTATTATTTCAGAATCAGCTTAGTGATAATGTTGGAACAGCTGATTTAATACAAAGAGATGGTGTTGCGTTTAACATGATCTCAGTATATCCAAATCCTGTTAGCGGAAATCAATTCAAATTAAATTTTGATAATACAAAAGTTGGAAAATATAACGTTGCTCTTACAGATGTTCAGGGTAAACTTATTATGACCAAACAGGTAAATATAAAATATGCCAAACAGCAGGAAACTATGCAAATGAAGCTTAAACCCGCTGGTGGTCTATATCTTATAAAGGTTACAGATGCTGATAAGAAATCAATTTTTACGGACAAAGTTGTTATTAATTAAAATTATTATTATCACACTAAAAAGCCGCTCGATTATGGAGCGGCTTTTTTTATGTTATACGCAATAAGTTCTAAATATTTTATTTCGTATGTCTTTCTTCTAAAATGCCAATCACATCTTGCAGATTATATCCTTTAGCATTTAATAAAATAAGATAATGAAACAAAAGATCAGCAGCTTCATTCTTAAACTTTTTGGCATCATTATCTTTAGCTTCAATAATTAATTCAACAGCTTCTTCACCAACTTTTTGTGCAATTGCATTAATTCCCTTTTTAAACAAATCACTTGTGTAAGATGTAGCTTCAGGATTACGTTTCCTGTTATCAATTATCTTTTCAAGTTGATCCAGAAAATTTAGGTTACTGTTTGGTTCATTGAAACATGTGTCGGCACCAGTATGGCAAATAGGCCCGGCGGGTTTTGCTTTTAGCAAAATTGTATCGTTATCGCAGTCCGTTCTTATCTCAATTAAATGCAAAAAATTTTTACTTGTTTCTCCCTTTGTCCATAACCGTTTTTTTGTTCTGCTAAAGAAGGTGACAAGTTTAGAATCCAAAGTTTTTTGCAAAGCTTCATCGTTCATAAAACCCAGCATCAGCACCTTCAATGTAACGTTGTCCTGAACAATTACAGGTACCAAACCATCCGCATACTTGTTAAAGTCAACGTTAAGCACTTCTGTAAATTGAGATCTTTCTATATCACTCATCTTCTTACATTTATTTTATTTTGATGCAGGTATTTTTTCAAGTCTGGTATTTCAATTTCTTTATAATGAAATATACTTGCCGCTAAAGCCGCATCAGCATTGGCTTTTAGGAACACATCCCGGAAATGCTCCATATTGCCGGCACCGCCTGACGCCACAACCGGAACACCAAGTTTATTTGCTAATAATGAAGTTATCTCTAAAGCAAAGCCATTTTTTGTTCCGTCATTATTCATAGAAGTAAGCAGAATTTCCCCGGCACCAATATCAACTGCGTGGCTGGCCCAGTCAACTGTTTTTGTGTCCGTTTTCAATCTTCCCCCGTTAAGATATACATACCATTCTCCATCTTCTTCTTGTTTTGTGTCTATCGCCAACACAATACATTGGCTGCCAAATTCATTGGCCATTTGCGTAATAAGATCCGGCTTGTGAAAAGCCGCTGTGTTTATAGATATCTTGTCAGCACCATGTTGTAAAAGTTGAGATACACTTTCCATTGATGATATGCCGCCGCCTACAGTGAAAGGAATATTAATATTAGAAGCCACTTTTTCAACAAGTTCCACGAGTGTTTTTCTTTTTTCAATAGTTGCGGTAATATCAAGCAAAACAAGTTCATCCGCGCCTTGCCCGCAATAATACTTTGCCAGTTCCACAGGGTCGCCTGCATCCCGTATATTCACAAAATTCACCCCTTTTACAGTTCTACCATTTGCAACATCCAAACACGGTATAATGCGTTTTGTAAGCAACTTTTATCTTTGAGAATTTATAATGGCGAGCTGCGATAAAGACATCTTTTCTTCATAGATTCCTTTGCCTATAATTACACCTTTACATCCAATCAATTTTAATGTGATAACATCTTCAATATCCGTAATGCCTCCGCTTGCAATTAAATTCACTCCTGAAAATGCCGACAATATTTTGCGGTAAAGGTCAATAGACGGCCCATTCATCATTCCATCTTTTGAGATATCTGTACAAAAGAAATTTTGTGCTCCAAGGGCAACCATGTTACCAATAAAGTCAAAAATTGATATCCCTGCATCTTCGAGCCAACCATTGATTTTTATCTTTTCATTTAACACATCTGCGCCAATCAAAATAGAGTCAGCACCAAATTCCATTATCCATTCTTCAACAAGCAAAGAATTCTTTGCGGCTATACTGCCCAATGTAACAATAGAGGCGCCGGCATTGAATACACTTTTCACATCGTTTATCGTTTTGATACCCCCGCCAAAATCTATTTTTAAACCAGTATGTGAAGAGATGGTTTCCAGCACTTTTAAATTCTTAATAGCCCCGGCCCTGGCACCATCCAGGTCCACAAGATGCAGGCGCTGAAAGCCCTTGTCGTTGAATAAACGGGCGGCATCTAATGGATCTTCGTAATAAACAACCTTCTGGGAATAATCTCCTTTAGAAAGCCTTACACATTTGCCATCAATAATATCTATCGCAGGTATGATTTGCAATTTATTTCATGTTTAAAAAGTTCAATAATATTCTATCTCCGACGGCGGCGGATTTTTCTGCATGAAACTGAACGCCATAAAAGTTTCTTTTTTCAATTACAGCGCTGTAAGGCAAAATATAATCAGTCGTTGCAACAGTTTCAAGTCCATGCTCCGCATAATAACTATGAACATAATATACAAAGGCGTTTTCTTTTATGCCTTCGAGTAATACAGATTTAAGGTCTGAAATTGTATTCCATCCCATTTGCGGTATTTTATAATCTATTTGTTTAGAAGAGAACTTCTTTACCTGTAAATCTATAATGTTAAGGCATTCTGTATCATTTTCCTCAGAGTGATTACATAATAGCTGCATGCCCACGCAGATGCCAAGTACAGGCTGCGTAAGCTTTTTAATTACCTCATCAAGCTTTTTTTCGTTTAGGTTCTGCATAGCAGCATAAGCATTACCAACACCAGGAAATATCACTTTATCAGCATTATTTAGCTCATTATGATCATCCGTAACAACAGCATTATAGCCAAGGCGTTTTAAAGCGTATTGAACACTCATAACATTGCCGGCATTGTATTTTACTATTGCTATCATCTTACTGTAAAGAAAAATTCATTATAAAATCCCTTTTGTGGATGGCAGATTATTGTTATTAACATCTCTTTTAACTGCCATCTTAATTGCTTTTGCAAACGCTTTAAATATGGATTCTATTTTATGAT
>CAXSEB010000084.1:4317-8462 GCA_964235805.1 uncultured Chitinophagaceae bacterium
CTTGCCACACTAACCAGCTTCTTCCTCCAAAATCAATGGCCGTCTGTGCAAGGCAATCATCCATTGGCAATAGAAATCCGTAACGCTCAATTCCTCTTTTATCACTTAGAGCCTTTGCTATAGCGTCTCCCAGCGCAATACCTGTGTCTTCTATTGTATGATGTTCATCGATGTCAAGATCACCAATACAGGTAATATCGAGATCAATATTTCCATGTTTTGCAATCTGCGCCAGCATGTGGTCAAAAAAAGCGATACCTGTTTTTATGTTCGAGCTTCCTGAACCATCAAGATTCAGATCAATATTTATTTTCGTTTCATTTGTCTCCCGGGAGTGAGATACCTTTCGTGGCGGCAGCTTTAGAAACGTATAAATATCTTTCCATTCTGTAGTTTCTAAAACGATTACATCTTTGAGCGCATCTTCGCTATCCTTAATTTCGCCAGCCCCTAAGGCAGGGTTATTTTTTAACCACAAGCCTTTACAGCCAAGGTTTTTAGCCAACTGCATATCTGTTATTCTGTCCCCGATTACAAATGAATCAACAATGTTATAATTATTATTATCAAGATATTCTGCGAACATGCCAATGCCGGGCTTTCTTGTTGCAGCATGCTGATCAGCAAATGTTTTGTCAATGTGAATTGCGCTAAAATTTATCCCTTCATTCTCCATACTCTTCATCACAAAATTTTGAACCGGCCAAAAAGAATCTTCAGGAAAAGACGGTGTGCCAAGCCCGTCCTGGTTACTAACGAGTACCAGCTTATAATTACACTCGGCGGCTATCTTACACATGTAATTAAACATGTTTGGATAAAATTCAAGCTTTGAAAATGAATCAACCTGGTATGTCGGTGGTGCTTCTTTTATTAACGTGCCATCCCTGTCAATAAATAAAATAGCTTGCCCTGATGTATTATTTTTCATAGTTGTTTAATGCATTTAGCAGCTTAATATTTTCTTCATTAGTTCCTATTGTAATTCTAAGGCAATTCTCACATAGCACTTCTTTGCTCCTGTTGCGAACCACGATTTCATTTTCTGAAAGATATTTATAAAGGAGGTCTGCCTTATTTACTTTCACCAACAAAAAATTTGCATCGCTTTCATATACCTTTTCAATAAAAGAGAATTTCAATAGTTCATTTTCAAGAAACTTTCTTTCTTTAATTGCATCTTTTATCCAGGTATTTACTTGTTGAGTATTTTGCAAGGCTAGTAAAGCTAAACGTTGTGATGCTGCGTTTATATTGTACGGTGGTTTAACTTTATTGAACAAATCTATAATATCAATGGAGGCAAAAGCTAGTCCCAGCCTGAGTGACGCAAGGCCCCATGCTTTTGAAAGCGTGTGCATTACAATGAGATTTGGATATTCAGTAAGCTCCTGTATAAAACTTTTTTGACGTGAAAAATTTATATAAGCTTCATCAATGATAATAATTCCGTTAAAATTATTTAACAGCATTTCCACATCTATCCGACTCATGTTGTTGCCTGTAGGATTGTTCGGAGAGCATATAAACAGCAATTTGGTTTGTGCATTCACAGTGCTTAAAATGCCCTCAACATTCAATTGAAAGTGTTCAGTAAGACTTACTTTTCTTACCTCAATATCATTGATGTCAGCACTCACGTTATACATCCCGTATGTCGGCGGACAAATGATGACATTATCTTTTGCCGGATTACAAAATATACGATAAGCAAGATCAATTACTTCGTCACTTCCGTTTCCTATAAAGCTATTCCCTGCAGGAACTCCCTTAATTTTTGCCAAAGCAAACTTTAACTGCCACTGCAGCGGATCAGGGTAACGATTAAAAGCCTGAGCCGGCTCATCTTTTAAAAAAGAGCGAAAAGAAACAGGAGAACCATAACTATTTTCATTGGCATCAAGGAATATTGAAGCTTCACCTGCAAATTCATGTCTTGCTGTTGAATAAGGCTTTAAAGACTTTATGTTGTGCCTTACCAGGCTTTGCAAATTAAATTCCGTCACTATCTTTTCGTTTATTAAGCCTTACTGTAATGGCATTTTTATGTGCATCCAATCCTTCGGCAGCAGCCAAAGTTTCAACTGTTTTTCCAATGTTAATAATTCCTTTAATGCTGATCTTTTGAAAGGTGATTTTCTTTACAAAACTATCTAAGGCCACTCCTGAATAAGCCTTTGCATGGCCATTGGTCGGCAACGTATGATTAGTTCCTGATGCGTAATCGCCGGCACTCTCCGGTGAATAGTTCCCTAAAAAAACACTTCCTGCGTTCACTACTTTCTGTGATAATTCTTTCGCATTGTCGCTCGCAATAATCAAATGTTCAGGCGCATATTCATTCAAAAAATCAAATGCTATATCAATGTTATTTATTAGTACTGACCGGCAATTATGTAAGGCACTTTTAATTATCGTTCTTCTCGATAGGTTGGCCAATTGCAAATTGATTTGATCATGCACACTATTAATTGTTTGCTCAGAATCTGAAATTAATAAAACCTGGCTGTCAGGTCCATGCTCTGCCTGGCTTAAAACATCTGCTGCAACAAACGTACAAATGGATGACTTATCGGCGTATATGGCAAGTTCACTTGGTCCTGCAGGCATGTCAATCGCTATACCTTCACTATTAATTTTTTGCTTTGCTGCGGTTACATATTGATTGCCCGGACCAAAAATTTTATAAACTTTTGAAATTGTCTCAGTACCATAAGCCATAGCCCCAATTGCCTGGATGCCACCAATCTTATAAACATTTTTAAGACCTAATAAATAAGCAACATACAATACCACATCATTTACTTTTCCATTTCTATCAGCAGGCGTGCAAACAACAACTTCTCTACAACCAGCCAGCAGCGCAGGAATTGCTAACATAAGTAAAGTAGAGAACAATGGCGCAGTACCACCTGGAATATATAAACCCACCCTTTCGATAGCCACACTTTTTCTCCAGCACATTATACCTTCTGATGTTTCAACCTCTTTTATCTCTTCAATTTGCGACTTGTGGAATTTTTCAATATTGTCTTTTGCAAGTTGAATTGCAGCCTTTAATTCTTTACCAACTAATGAGACGGCGTCATCGATCTCCAGGTCGCTGACCATTAAACTTTCTAAATTTACATGATCAAATTGTAAAGTATATTTCTTCAGCGCCTCATCACCGTTTAACTTAACATCAGCTAATATTGTAGAAACAATTTTGCTCAAGTTAACGTCATCATTTTGTGGTCGCTGAAGTATTTGCGGCCATTCTTCCCATACAGGATTATTAAAAAACTCCATACTTTTTTGTTTTATATGCCCTCACCATAATTAAGTTAAGAAGGTTTTATTAACCTATCATCTTTTCTATTGGCACAACTAAAATTCCTTCCGCTCCTAACGCCTTCAATTTTTCTATTACTTCCCAAAAAATATTTTCATTTACAACGCTTTGTACACTGCTCCACCCGTCTTCTGCCAAAGGCACGATGGTAGGGCTTTTCATGCCCGGCAATACTTTTGAAATATTTTTTAACTGGTGATTTGGGGCATTAAGTATTATATATTTATTGTTCTTTGCTGTCTTAACGGCATTAATGCGTAACAATAGTTTATCTAATATTTGCTTATTCTCAACAGATAAGTTTCTGTTGGCTGTTAATACTGCTTCAGATGATAATACAAGTTCCACTTCCTTTAGTCCATTTGTAAAAAGAGTGCTGCCGCTGCTTACAAGGTCGCAAATTGCATCCGCCAAACCTATCCCAGGAGCTATTTCTACCGAACCACTTATTTCGTGTATTTCTGCTGACACGTTATTTTTCAAAAGAAACTGATTCAATAAAGTAGAATAGGCGGTAGCGATTTTCAAACCGTTTAAATCTTTAATTGAGTGATATTGCATGCTCTTAGGAACGGCTACGCTAAGCCTGCATTTACCAAAACCGAGAGAATAAATAAGGTCAATGTCTTTGCCTTTCTCCTTGAGCACATTTTGGCCAACAATGCCGACATCGGCAACTCCATCCTGAACATACTGGGGAATGTCGTCATCTCTTAAGAAGTAAACCTCCAAAGGAAAGTTATATGCTACAGATTTTAATTGCCGGGTTCCATTATTCAATTCTATACCACACTCTTTTAAAAGATTTATA
>CAXSEB010000085.1:0-1713 GCA_964235805.1 uncultured Chitinophagaceae bacterium
AAATTTTGTGAAGCGCTTTAACTATAGATATGGAGAGGTCTTTCCTGAACCGGTTGCTTTTAATTATAATACACAGTTAGTAAAAGTTCCGGCTCTTGATGGTTCAGGTAAAATGAGTAAAAGTGAGAATGAAATGGTGACCTTATATTTAGCTGATGAAGATGAAATGATAAGAAAGAAGGTAATGAAAATTAAAACTGACAGTGGGCCATCGGAAAATAATGCTGCAAAGCCAGATTACATTAAGAATATTTTTTTGCTAATGAAATTGGTTTGCGATGCAGACGTTATAAAAGAATATGAAACTGATTACAACAACTGCAATATCAGGTATGGTGATTTGAAGAAGCAGTTGGCTGATGATATGGTTAAATTTATTTCGCCAATACGCAATAAAGTAAATGAGATTTTGAAAGATGAGCAATATTTAAAAACGGTTATGCGCCAGGGGGCGGACAAAGCCCGTAATAGCGCAAAAGCAACAATAGATTTAGTAAGAGAATCTATGGGCTTAGATTATTTTAGGTAAATTATATTCTAGACGTGACGAGATTGAACATTTATAAATCTTGATTAAATATTATTCTCTACTTTAGTGCTTGTCAATTAATATTTAAAGTCCTTTAGCGAGTTAGGTATGGCTAAAAACAGAAAGCCCAAACACATTGCTGTGGCAGGAAACATTGGTGCAGGCAAAACCACGTTAACCGAATTGCTAAGCAAGAGCTATAAATGGATACCACATTTTGAAGATGTAGAGCACAATCCTTACTTAAACGATTTTTACGATGACATGCTCCGGTGGAGTTTTAACCTGCAAGTATATTTTTTAAACAACCGCCTTAAACAATTACTGGAAATTCAACGTGGCGCAGAGACTGTAATACAGGACCGTACTATTTATGAAGATGCCAACATTTTTGCGCCCAACCTGCACGATATGGGCCTGATGACAAAAAGGGATTTTGATAATTATTATAGTTTATTCGAAACGCTTAAAAGCATGGTAAAGCCGCCGGACCTGCTGATCTATCTTAACGCTTCTGTGCCAACCTTAGTTGCTCAAATACAAAAACGCGGCAGGGAGTATGAGGAAAATATCCGGCTGGATTATCTAAAAAAGCTAAATGAGTTTTACAACAAGTGGATAAGCAGCTACAATGAAGGCCCACTATTAATTATAGACGCAGATAAGAACAAATTCTCTGAAAACGAAGAAGATCTTGGCAAGATAATACACCAGATAGATGCCCAGCTCTTTGGATTATTTTAGATGCGTTCACATATTGCCGCACACACTATTCACCTCACTTAAATGCTACAGTATATTATTTTTTTTAAACAGTATATTGCGTCTGTAAAAGAATTATAATGAAATACCTCCCTTTAAGCTCCGGGATATTCGTTGAGGACCGAAGACGGTTTACGGAGATGATGCAGCAGAATTCAATTGCAATATTTAATAGTAATGATGAGTTACCAACCAATGGAGATTCTTTATATCCGTTCAAACAAAATTCAGATCTATTCTGGCTAACAGGCATTGAGCAGGAAGATAGCATGCTGATAATATTCCCATCCAACCCGGATGAGAAATACCGTGAAGTACTTGTGCTGGTACGCCCAAACGAACTAAAGGAAAAATGGGATGGGCACCGGCTAAGGAGAGAAGAGGCTCAGGCCGTTTCGGGAATTAAAACTATCGTGTGGCTT
>CAXSEB010000085.1:1723-2904 GCA_964235805.1 uncultured Chitinophagaceae bacterium
CAATGCTACAGCCGTGGATACATTTAGCAGATACTATTTATCTTAATACCAATGAAAATGACAGGAAATCAAATTATGTTGAAGTAAGAGATTACAGGTACGCAAAGCAAATGCAGGCGCTATATCCTTTACATAATTACCGGCGCAGTGCAGCTATACTAAAAAAGCTTAGGGCAGTAAAAACACCTCTTGAGATTGAAGTGATTCAAAAGGCAATGGATATCACAGAAAATGCTTTCAGAAAAATTCTGCAGGTAATTAAGCCTGGTATTATGGAGTATGAAATTGAGGCTGAAATATGGCATTCATTTCTGTCTCAGAGAGCCACAAGGGCTGCCTATGGAAGCATAATAGCAAGCGGTGACAATGCAAGAACGCTGCATTATGTATCAAATAACCAGGAGTGTAAAGATGGTGAATTGATACTTATGGACTTTGGTGCAGAGTATGGTAATTACTGTGCTGATTTAACAAGAACAGTTCCTGTAAACGGCAAATTTACTTCGCGGCAAAAGGAGGTATATAATGCATGTTTGCATTTGCATCAGTTTGCAGCAAGTATTTTAAAGCCAGGCATCACCATTGTTGATTATACGGAAAAAGTGGGTGATGAAGCGACAAGCGTTTTTGAAAAGATAGGTTTATTAAGCAAGCAGGATATTTATAATGAAGACCCTGATAACAGGGCGTACCGCAAATACTTATACCATGGTATTTCGCATCATTTAGGTATTGATGTGCATGACCTGGGAACAAGGACTGAGCCCGTAACCGTCGGGATGTTGTTTACCATTGAACCCGGCATTTATATAGAAGAAGAAAAGATGGGTGTGCGCATAGAAAATAATTATTGGATAACTCCAGACGGAAATATCGACCTCATGAAAAACATTCCTATAACAGTTGAAGAGATTGAAGAATTAATGAAGCACAATAATCTTACTTGATGAAACAGATACCAAATCTTTTCACGCTTCTTAATTTGTTTTTAGGTTGTATGGCAATTGTTTTTGCTTTACAAACTGAATCAGTAATAATTTATGTAAATGATGAGTTTGGCAGCAGTTTCAACATTCCCGAAAAGCTTGCGTGGTCGGCAATTTTTATAGGGCTTGCAGGCATTGTTGATTTCTTGGATGGGTTCATTGCAAGACTTTTTCACGCCACGTCATCTTTAGGCA
>CAXSEB010000085.1:2914-5969 GCA_964235805.1 uncultured Chitinophagaceae bacterium
TTTGGTGTAGCTCCGGGCGCAATTATTTACCAGTTGTTAAGGTTTAGTTTTGCAAGAGAAGAAAATGGGTTAGAGGTTTCGATACTCTGGCTGTTACCCGCTTTTATACTAAGTTGCGCTGCAGCATGGCGACTTGCAAAATTTAATTTAGACGAGAATCAAACTCAAAACTTTAAAGGAATACCGTCGCCTGCAGCGGGTTTACTGGTAGCTTCATTTCCATTAATATTACACTATAATCCATCTTTACTTAACATTGGAAGCATTATTACCAGTAAATGGGTACTTTACTCAATTATAATTTTGCTAAGTTTTTTAATGGTCAGCAATGTGCCGGTAATGGGATTAAAATTTAAAGACTATACTTTCAAAAATAACATTCCAAAGATTATATTAGCTGCAGTTGCATTAGTCAGCGCTATCTTTCTGCAATGGTTGGCGGTGCCTGTTATCTTCATAATGTACATTCTGTTATCTTTGGTTTATAAAAAAGCAATCACATGATTTTTACTGCAGAGATTAAAGTAATGCCGCTAAAAGAGTTATTGGATCCGCAGGGAAAAGCAGTGTTAAGCGGCTTAAGTAATCTTTCAATAAAATCTGTAAATGATGTCCGGATTGGAAAGCATATTCAAATTCAAATAGAATCTAATTCAAAAGAAGACGCATTAGTTATCGCAGAAGAAGCTGCAAAAAGATTGCTCGCTAATCCTGTGGTGGAAGAGTACGTTATACAAATAAATTAGTCTATCAATATCTTAATTCTAGAATAGTAATTGTATGTCTTAAATCGTACAGCTCAAATCGTACATAGTATTAATGCTTTACCTTGTTCCTTCACCTATTGGCAACCTTGCTGACATTACTTTTAGAGCCATTGACATATTAAATTCTGTAAATCTTATTCTTGCGGAAGATACAAGAACATCTTCTGTTCTCTTGCGCAATTACAATATTCAAAAGCCGGTTACGCCATATCACCAGCATAATGAGCATAAAATATTACAACATCTAATTGAACAATTGTCCAATGGAAAAAAGATGGCGCTTATAACCGATGCTGGCACGCCAGGTATAAGCGATCCTGCTTTTTTGTTGGTTAGAGAATGTGTAAAAAACAATATACAGATAGAATGCCTTCCGGGTGCTACTGCGTTCGTTCCTGCTTTGGTAAATAGCGGCTTGCCAATTAACCGTTTTGTTTTCGAAGGATTTTTACCTTTAAAAAAAGGCCGACAAACAATATTTAAGCAACTTGCAGAAGAGGAAAGAACAATGATTTTTTATGAATCTCCCATGCGCCTGGTAAAAACTTTGGAGAATTTGATAGAATATTTTGGAGGCGAAAGACAATGCTGTGTAAGTCGTGAGCTTACCAAAATTTATGAAGAAAACAAAAGAGGAACATTAAGTGAGGTGTATGATTATTTCAAATCCAAACCGATTAAAGGTGAGATAGTAATAATAGTGCAGGGAAAATAACAAAGGCCTTCTTGCAGTGATAATTTTCAAAAGCACTCATATTTGTAAGGTTGGCTAAACTTGCTTAATACACTATTTTACTTGCTGATTTTATGAAACGATTAATATTGTTACCATTGCTTGCCTGCCTTTTCAACGCTTCATCGCAGGATGTTTCCTTTTCAAGAAAAATTGTAGATACGCTTACATCACCTTACTTCTGGGGCCGTGGTTATACAAATGATGGCATGAAAAAGGCAGCTGATTTTCTCAGCCATCAGTTTAGAAGTTATGGCTTATTACCTATGAACAATAATTCCTATCAACAAAATTTTTCTTACCCGGTAAACATTTTTCCTTCGCAAATGGAGGTAACCATAAATGAAAAAGCCCTGGTTCCAGGGAAAGATTTTATTGTAGCGCCTGAAGCACATGGTTTGAAAGCCAAAGGAAATTTAGAGCAAAAGGATAGTTTAGATTTTGTTGATGCTAAAAACAAATTTATAGTGCATTTGGCTGAAAAGCTTACCTGGTCTGTTTCTCCGGAGGTTGCTGATTATACTTTAATAGAAGTGGATAAAAACGCTGTTAACGGGATACCCGTAAAGTTTAAAGTAGACATAGTAAATGAACTGGTGAACGATTTTAATACGGCCAACATTTGTAGTTATGTTAAAGGAACGGCAGAACCTGATTCGTTCATTTTTATCACAGCGCATTATGATCATCTTGGTGGCATGGGAAAAAGCACTTTTTTTCCTGGAGCTAATGATAACGCAAGCGGTGTTTCACTGTTACTTAATCTTGCTCATTATTATGCATCACACCCACAAAAATACTCTATTGGTTTCGTTTGCTTTGCCGGAGAAGAAGCAGGTTTGATTGGCTCAAAATATTTTACTGAAAACCCATTGGTTCCTTTAAAAAATATACGGTTTCTTTTAAACACTGATCTTGCAGGTACAGGTGAAGAAGGTATTACTGTTGTAAATGCAACCGAATTTCCGAAAGAGTTTGCCTACATGAATGCAGTAAATGATGAAGGCAAATTTCTTGTAAAGATCAACCCAAGAGGAAAGGCTTCAATCAGTGATCATTATTTTTTTTCGGAGAAAGGAGTGCCGGCATTTTTCTTTTATACTCTTGGTGGCATAAAAGCTTACCATGATATATACGATGTTTCGCAAACGCTTCCATTAAATGAACAGGAAGACCTTTTTAAACTCATTGTAAAGTTCAATCAAAAGTTGATGGCAGAGTAATGCCGCTTACATAAAATCTAATCTATATCAATAACGGTATATTAACTTCTAAAAATTATAAAATAGTAATGAGAAAGGTGTATTATATTTTGCTGTACGCATTACCGACCGTAGGTTTCAGCCAACCAAGCCGGTGGCAGCAGCATGTTGATTATAATATGGTTGTTGATGTTAATACTATCAATAACCGTTTTATAGGTATTCAGAAATTGGATTATACAAACAATTCACCTGATACGCTTAACAAGGTTTTTTATCATTTATACTGGAATGCATTTCAGCCCAACAGCAGCATGGATATAAGAAGCCAGGAACTGGGAAAGCTAATGATC
>CAXSEB010000085.1:5979-8322 GCA_964235805.1 uncultured Chitinophagaceae bacterium
CATTTCAGCCAAATAGCAGTATGGATGTACGCAGCAGGGAGTTAGGTAAAACAGTTATTAATGGAAGACCTGATTGGGATCCTCGTGTAACAAACCGTATTGCTAATTTAAAAGATGATGAGATAGGTTATCAAAAAATTTTTTCCTTAAAGATGAATGGAGTATCTCAGCCTTTTAAATATCATGAAACGATTCTTGAAGTTGATCTTAGTCAACCAGTATTGCCGCAGAGTAAAGTCATCATTGATCTGCAATTTGAAGCGCAGGTTCCATTGCAAATTCGTCGTAGCGGCCGTGATAATCCTCAAACAGGCGTGCGCTATAGCATGAGTCAGTGGTATCCGAAAATATGTGAATACGATTATCTTGGCTGGCATCCGGCACCGTATGTTGCCCGTGAATTTTATGGCGTCTGGGGAAACTTTGATGTTACTATTAAGATTGACAAAAACTACAAGCTCGGAGCAACCGGCATATTAAAAAATGCTGAGCAAATTGGCTGGGGTTATGATAAGGCAGGCACTGAATTAAAAAGCATTGGTTCCGGAAAACGCACATGGCACTTTACGGCGCAGAACGTTCATGATTTCGTTTGGGTTGCAGATCCTGACTACATGCACATTGTAAGAAAAATACCCGGTGATGAGCCAGTGATACATGTTATATACAAGTATAAGCCAAACGATAGCGGTAATGACAGCGCCTGGCAAAAAGCCGCAGATGCTGCGGTATTTGCTTTTCCCTTTTTAGAGAAGAAGTTTGGCAAGTATGCTTATCCGCAGTATTCAATACTTCATGGCGGTGACGGAGGCATGGAATACCCGATGGCAACGCTGGTTCGAAGTGCTTCCCCCGGAACTGTTTTTCACGAGATGATGCATAATTGGTATTATTTTATGCTGGGCAGTAACGAAAATTTATACCCGTGGATGGATGAAGGCTTTGCAAGTTTTGGAGAAGATGCCGTTTTAAAATCTTACAATAAAAAGTCATCAATTGAAGAATACGAAGAGGCATTTAAGGCTAACCCGGAAAATGCTAATTTAAAGCAAGTTCTTCCCTCGCTTCCGCAAAACGCTGCCGGCGCCTATTTCAATTATTTTATGTTACTTAAAAGTGGATTGCAGGAGCCCCTTACAACTCACGCCGATCACTACAACACTAATTTTGCATACAGCATTAATGCCTATTCAAAGGGAGAAATGGTACTAACACAGTTGGGATATATTGTTGGAGAACAAACAAGAGATAACATAATGCTTGAGTATTACAGGCTTTGGAAATTTAAACATCCTAACCCTGATGATTTTATAAAAGTAGCACAGGACGTAAGTGGTTTGCAATTAGATTGGTTTAAAGAATATTGGGTAAATACCACTAAAACAATTGACTACGGCGTTGATAGTTTATGGGAAGAAAACGGAATTACAAAAATACGACTGATACGAATAGGCCAAATGCCTATGCCCGTTGATCTTCAACTGCGTTTTAAAGACAGTACAACCGAGAACCATTACATCCCGTTAAATTTAATGTTTGGAGCAAAGCCTGCGGAAGACAGTTTACCAAGGACAGTTCATGAAGAATGGTTGTGGACGCACCCAACCTACATCGTGGAATTAAGACATAAGCTTAGTGATCTTAAAGAGATTGAAATAGATCCTTCAAAAAGAATGGCAGATGTAGACAGGCAAAATAATTTATTGCAAGTGAATTATTAATGGAACTTGATATTCGAAGAGCCGATATTGATGATGCTGAATTGCTATCGCAATTGAGTACAGTTACTTTTTTGGATACATTCAAGGGAACCTGCACTAATGAGGATATTGATGGTTTTGTAAAGAAGTATTTTAATATTGAGCAAGTGTTTAATGAACTACGTGATCCCAATGATGTTTATTATATCTCATTTCTAAAAGACAAAGCAGTTGGTTATATCCGGATGAAAGAAGAGAATACTGACGTGCCAGAACTTAAGAAATACAGGGGAATAGAATTAAAAAGGATTTATGTGCTAAAGGAGTATCACAATAAAAAAGTAGGTGCAGCTTTAATAAAATTTGCTCTGGAATTTGCAGGTAAAAACAAATATAACGCAGTGTGGTTGGGTGTTTGGGAACATAACAAAAGGGCAAAAGACTTCTATCAAAAGTGGGGTTTTAGAGATACCGGCATCATGCATGACTTTCCCATTGGCAGTACTCCCCAAACTGATCACTGGCTTATTAAACTGGTATAGTTACATGGTAACAAACTTCCCTTATACCTTTGATAGTTAAACTTATCCCTTCTGAATTATTCTACATCAGAGAAGCACGCACATAAAGAATATATTTCTCC
>CAXSEB010000086.1:0-1617 GCA_964235805.1 uncultured Chitinophagaceae bacterium
CACCATCATCGCACAAAAAATTTTAAGCACCGTTTCAAGAGTAAAAGAAAGCTTTGGAATGCGATACATTGTTGATGTATTAACAGGAAGCAAAAGCGAAAAAATTTATGACTGGCATAAAACACTTTCTGTTTATGGAATTGGAAAAGATATGGCTAAAGAAGAATGGATGCATTACACAAAAGAGTTAATGCACTATGGTTATCTTATCCCGAGTGATGGACAATATCCGGTTCTTAAATTAACAGAGAAATCTAAAGACGTTTTGTATAAAAAAGAAAATGTTTATCTCTCCTCACCAGTAAATATTGTGATTGCAAAAGAGCCGGTTATCTACCAGCAACATCCTTATGAAAAAGACTTGTTTGAAGATTTGAAAAGTATAAGAAGCAAAATTGCCCATGAAGAAAACCTTCCGGCTTACATAATTTTTAGCGATAGCACTTTACTTGATCTGGCAACTTATCTTCCTTTAACAGAGAATGATCTCCTTAAAATTTCCGGGTTTGGAACAGTTAAATTAGAAAGATATGGCCGGCCATTTTTAAACGCTGTTCAACAATATTGCGCTAAACAAAAACTAGAAACAAGGATTGATTTAAAACAACCGAAAAGAGAGAGAACAACGCGGCCGGCTCCAGCGGGACAAAAATTTAACTCCACATTTAAAACAAGTTTACATTTATACAAACAAGGAAAATCTATTACTGCAATCGCCGAAGAAAGAAAGCTTTCAAAACAAACTATTGAAAGTCATCTAAGTTATTTTGTTAGTGAAGGAGAATTGTCGGTTGATGAATTTGTAAATAAAACCAATCACCAATTGGTTATCGCAGCAGCGGAAATCCATGGAGCAACGAGTCTTAAAACCTTGAAAGAAAATCTACCTGAAGATATTAGTTATGGAGATATACGAATGGTGCTGGCTTCAATGCGGCAACATTTGTAATTACATCATACTTCTTGCAAGTATTATACTCGCAAACAAATCAATGATCTATGCTGCAGGTAGATTTATTTCCTTAACCAGGCCTACAAGGTTTTTCAGCGATTTCTAAAGAAAGACTAATGATTAAACATAGTTTTCCTGAGTAGTTCTTTGCCTATAAATACTTAGTTGCTTTAACGTCATTATATATTGCCACATGCTACCTTAATTCGTTATATTTATAAAACTTGGCTTAAATCAGCTTCTTTTCATTTTTAATAACTAAACAGACCTTTATGAAAAAACTCTTCATTTTATTTGCTCTATTCGCTGCTTTGTCGATCGACTCATCTATGCTGTTTGCACAAAACACCAACCCTTATTGGAGCTTGTCGGGTAATAGTAATGCCAGCAGCAGTTCTATTCTTGGTACCACAAATCCTGTCCCTCTCAGGCTTTTTACAAAGAACAGGGAAAGAATACGTATTGATACAACTGGAAGAGTCGGTATTGGAATAAGTACCCCTGTAAATGTTCTTACAGTAAAAGTAGGTGGTGGAACTCCTTCAGGTTCCTGGTTAACTGGTCTCAATAGTCCAATTTTTATGGGCTTTGCAGATGGAGTTAGCAGTGAGTTAGTTTTAGCAGCCGCCAATAGTGCTTCTACACGAAGAGCCGTGACACAGGGC
>CAXSEB010000086.1:1627-8236 GCA_964235805.1 uncultured Chitinophagaceae bacterium
GAAGATCAAGAGGTACACTGGCTGCTCCTTTAGCGGTAGTAAATAACGATTATCTGGCTTCATTTCTTGCATCAGGATATGATGGAAGTAGTTTTCAAAACCCTGCTACTATTGATTTTTTTGTTGATGGTACGCCTTCTGCAGGTAATGTCCCGGCCAGAATATCCTTTGTTACCGGCACTAATGCAAGTAACCGATTAGAAAGATTGAAGGTAGGCAGTACAGGAAATTTCTACTTTAATAACGATCAGTTGTTTCTCCAACAATCTGACGGCAGTGTTGGCATTGGCACATCTACTCCTTTTGCGCAATTAGACGTTGCCTCCACTAACTATACAGCTATATATGCACACCTATACACTGATGGGGACTTTGGAACGGCTGTGCGTGCAGAGGGAGGTGAATACGGGGTTTATGCTTCAGCCACTAACCGTGGTGGAAATGGTGTTGGTGTGTACGGTTCAGGTGATCAAACTGGCATTTACGGTGAAGCTGAGGGTTTCGGGGGTTATTTTGTGGGTGGCGAAAATGGTGTTTTTGCTCAAAGTGAGGGCTATGCTGGATATTTTAATGGCGATGTATTTAGCGCCGGCAGTTACGTAAGCTCAGATCGTAATTTGAAAAGCGACATCAAAGATTTCACGAGTGCCATCGAACTTATCAAAAAGCTCCGGCCGAAATTATATAGCTTTAAGCATGATGGTAATTATAAACTCATGAATTTGCCCAAAGGTCAACATTACGGCCTTATAGCTCAGGATGTTGAGCAAGTGTTTCCAAACCTTGTAAAAGCAACCGAGTTTGAAACGCGTAAAGCTGCAAATCCAACATTAACAAAAACAGGATTGGAAACAGCCGAGCGATCTTCGAGGGTAGGAGCTGAAACTATACAATTTAAAGCATTAAACTACACTGAATTGATTCCAGTTGTAATTAAAAGTATACAGGAAATTGATGCAGATAATAAAGCAAAAGAAAACAGAATTATAAGACTAGAAGAAGAAATCGAACAACTTCGTAAAATGATTTTGGAAATAAAAGCTGAAAAAATCAAGGATAATTCAGCCATGCCTAAAACATCTTTTCTTGAACAAAATGTGCCGAACCCGGCATTGGCCAACACAACAATAAAATATCAAGTAGCTGTCAACTCTTCATCAGCTAAATTAACTATTACAAATGCAGGAGGTCAGTTATTTAAAACGATCATAATAGGTCACCTTGGCTCAGGAGAAACAACTCTTAATACGTCGTCATTAATTCCTGGTACCTATAATTATTCACTGTGGGTGGATGGTAAACAAGTAGACACAAAGCGGTTGATTATAGCCCAATGAAAGTTGGTAATTGTTAAGTAGATTGATTGACTTTTTCAGCAACTGTTTTTGCCCGGGCAAGTAAACGTGGCTCACCCGCTTTTGCAGTAAACTCAGCAAACGCAGATGTAGGGCCAGTCCATTGTAATTCGTTAACACCCTTAAATAGCGGTGCATCTGTTATTAAGGTGGCGAGGCGCTTAAACAACAAGGCTTGTTTACGTTGTTCTTCCAGCACGTTCTTTGGAAAATCTTCAATGGCCCCATGCTGATTCAAAAGGCGCATTGCACCAAACTTTCCGATGCCGGAAATTCCCGGGTAACCATCTGCACTATCACCGACTAATGCAAGAAAGTCTGGAATAAGTTGTGGGCGTACGCCGAACTTTTTGATGACAGCCTTTTCATCCCTGATCTCTTTAGCCCTGCTATCGATTTGTACTATGCGGTCTTCTCTTACACATTGGGCAAGGTCTTTATCCGGCGCCCAGATGCAAACTTTATCTACCCTAGGATTGGCAGAGGCCAGGTTTGCGGCAGAGGCCAGCGCATCATCTGCTTCCAGGTCAATCATCGGCCACACAACAACACCCATTAACTCTAACGCTTCTTCCAATGGATGAAATTGTGCAAGCAGCGCCGGTTCTATTCCTTCTCCTGTTTTATAGCCAGGCCAAAGCTTGTTACGGAAAGATTCGATCACATGATCAGTGGCAACACCCAGGTGAGTGGCACCTTCTTCTATCGTTTTTAACAGGCCATTCAGTACACCCACGGTAGCGCCGAATGGCTTGTCTTTGCCCTTGTTGAACCTGCGCTGGCCATAGAAGTGCCGGAATAGCTCGTATGTGCCATCGATGAGGTGGACAATCATGGGAATCTTTATGTTATTAAATAAAACGGTTGTTCTGCAAATCTAATTACAATGTTTATTAAGCCGTAATTGATTAGTTAATCTGTATTAAATTATTCAATTTCATACATCCCGGCGCAGTAACGATTGTGTTGTATGAAATTACTATTCCATCTCAATGGCTAATTAATAAAACAACGGCTGTAATATTTATTTAGAATATCTATGATCTTATTTTCTGGCAAGTGCTATAGGGCTTTTGATGGTTAAGTTTCGTATGCTGAACATAAAACCCCCTTAATTGTCGTAATCACACCCTTCAAAATTGATTTTACTGTATCATTTTTACATCTCCATTTAAACTAATCAAAGTGATTAGTTTTAATCACCTATATTATTTCCTAATGGTAAAAAATCATGAGTAAAACTACATTCAATGAAGCTCGACATCTATGTTAACTATCCCGGAGTTGTGAACAAGCATTTCGATTTTACGAACAGCACCTGGGTGGTACCATCACGATGATGATGACTCATCAACAACAACCCGATGCGGCTAACGTTCCGAAAAATTGGGCAAATGCCATCCTGCATGCCCGTATCGAAATTGGAGATGCGGTACTTATGGACGCTGATATTCCTAATGCGGAACCTATGCGAAGTGCTTACCTTACACTCAGGGTTGAGAGCGCAGAGGCATCGCCAAGCTTTAAAGCCCTTAATGAAAGTAAAGAAGATAGAGTAGTTACAACTCCTGCAATGCCAAGAAATATCCATGTGCGTTTATCAATTTTTGAAATTTCAGACTGTTTGCCTTGAAATAAAACTACGCTCCACGATACAACTAAAATTAATACTGATTGAATAGCAAAGCCAAGGCTTGAATCTAAATTTTTAATACCTGCTTTGGAAAGAACAACTACGATGCCTGCTGTAAAAGCTGCTAAAAGGGCCAGGACTATTCACATAATCTCATGCAATTATTTAGTATGTTTATAAATCATCCGGCAGCACTTATAACCTTATATTATGGTTACATAAAAGTAATTCAATAGTATTACTGAAATAACAATTTTTGTTTTAAGGCGAGTTATAGAGCACTCACGAAGGCAAAACAAATCTCTGTCAGGATGCCGTCATGTCCTGCTATGGTTCAGGATTGGATGAGAGTCACGACTTAGAATTAGCAATAAAAATGAATTACATATCCGGAATGTCCGGCTCAGCTAATTTAGTCAACTTTTCTAAACGCTCCTGCCAACCTAAATAACACATTTCTGCAGGTATTATAGAAGAAATCCGGCTTGCGGAATATCCACGGCGGCTGAAAGTGCTATAATACTTCTGATGGTTAAGATTAGTATGTTAACCTAAACAACCCCTTAATTGTCGTAATTACACCCTTCAAAATTAATTTTGCAGTCTCATATTTACACCGGGATTTTAAACTAATCAGGAGTAGTTAATTTTATAATCGCTTAATTGTTTATTTCGATAATTCTAAAAAAGAGATCATGAGTAAACAACATTCAATAAAGCTTGATATCTATGTTAACTATCCCGGCAATTGTGAACAAGCGTTTCGATTTTATGAGCAACACCTCGGTGGTAACATTACGATGATGATGACTCATCAACAGCAACCCGATGCGGCTAACGTTCCGCAAAGCTGGAGAAATGCTATCCTGCATGCCCGTATCGAAATTGGAAATGGAGTACTTATGGGCGCTGACATTCCTAATGCGGAACCTATGCGAAGTGCTTACCTTACCCTCAGGGTTGGGAGTGCAGAGGAGGCGGAAAGGCTTTATGCACTACTTTCAGACGGCGGCCAGATTTTTATGAAGATGGAAAAAACTTTCTTTGCCTCTCGCTTTGCCATGCTTCGGGACAAGTTTGGTACGTCATGGATGCTTCTTCATGAAGAATAGAAGCGGTTCCTCCAAAAAATTTAATTTTACAAGCTACAGTAACCTTTCACCTATAACTAACAATATGACACAAAAAACTATCAACCTCATTTATTGGATATCCACTATTATTTTCGCAGCGCTTATGATATTCTCTGCTGTAGGCGGTATTCAGCCATCGCAACAGGCAATTCAATCAATGCATGATGGCCTTGGCTACCCAATATATTTCATTCAATTTTTAAGCATTGCAAAATTGATTGGCTCCCTTGTTATTTTAATACCTGGTCTAAACAGGATAAAAGAATGGGCTTATGCAGGTTTATTTTTTGATCTTGGCGGTGCTGTTTACTCAGGCGTTGGGGCCTCTGGCAAGTTTGATCCGATGATGCTAACCATGCTGGCATGGATAATACCCGGTATAATATCTTACTACTTTTGGCACAAAAAAATAAACGAAAAAGATTTCTCCCAATCTAAAAAAGAAGTAGCTCTTACACCAGTTGTATAATCACTAACTAATAAAAATTTATGTTGTTGCCTTCCACTATTTTGGCGTTAGTCAGAGAGCAGGCGCCGGCTCATGCTGGTTCAAGGTTAACTTGTGGGAACATCTACGGAGGCTAAAGCTATAGTGCGAAAATTCTCGTAACTCTACACTTTATAAACAACTAAAAAAGTAATATGGTAAAGTATGCATTATTAGCCCGTGTGGAAGCAAAGCCCGGTAAAGAAGACGCCGTAGAGCAGTTTTTGAAATCAGCACTTCCTTTGGCCCGGGAAGAAGAAGGCACAGTATCGTGGTATGCACTTAAAATTGGTCCATCCACCTTTGGCATCTTTGATACTTTTAATGATGAAGAAGGCAGAGAGGCTCATTTAAAAGGTAAAATTGCCGCCGCCTTAATGCAGCATGCAGATGAGCTTTTATCCACTGCTCCTGTAATTGAAAAAGTTGAATTGCTTGCTGTAAAGTCCTCCTGATTTTTTTGAGCCGCTCTTATCAGTGATGAGAGCGGCTTTTTGTTACCAATTAATATTACGTATATAGCTTAACTTACCATAGAATCATTATGCCTGGGAGAGAGACAGCTTAGATGGTACAGACTGGAGCTGAAAGGCTGGTGTAGGTAGTAAAGATCATTTCACTTTTTATCCACTAACTCTTTCCAGTCTTTTTCATTCACTTCCACTCCGAACTTTTTAGCTGCTTTTTTTATGTTGGCAAAAGCTTCTTTGCGCTCTTCATCAGTTACATCTTTCACCTGGTTGAAACGGGCCATTGCATTGCGTACGTGAGATGCATCTTCCAGCGGCTCCTTACGTTTTGCAGGGAATGCATAAGTCTTGTCAGGGAGTTTATTTTTTTCATCTGTACTGAGTTTGCCGGATTTTGTTGTTGTTTTTTTCGCAGATTTTGTTGCTGTCTTTTTAGCTGATTTTGCAGGCATCGCAATTGATTTTTAATTATGAGTGAATTAAAAATTTGAGATGCATAATCCATGCCGCAACATTCTCGATATGCCGCGTGCATTTAACCTTAGTAAAAAGAGGTTGCCACTTATAGATTGTCTCCGTTGTTGGTGTTTTGTGCGGATGGTTTTGAGGCTGGCTTCATCAACAACCCATTAATCCATCCAATGCGTAAGAAAGCTAAACTCATCTTCACCGGTTTCATAAAGTTTAGCTGATGAATATTTATACTTCTCGGGATAACTGCATATTTCAGCATCAACAGGATTGTAATGAATATAGTTCATCTTTTGAATGAATATTTCTTTGGTCAATAAATCCACGCTTAAAGGATTGCGTTCCCATATTTGATATTTCCTGTCCTTTGCGTTAACAAGAAATTTCTCTAATAGAGCTGGATGATTTTTCTTCAAATCTCTTTTGATTGTTTGAGAAGTGAACTTTAGAAAATCACGTTGAACATTTTCTTTTTCAAAACCTTTTTGTACCTGCCATATTAAATGGATATGGTTACTCATTATCACAAATGCGTTTACCTGTACACGTTTTTCTTGTACCAAAAATTTTAAGCTCTCAATTATTACGTCTTTGTATTTGTCAGGTTTTAAGAGATGCTTCCATTCCAAAATTGTGGCAGTAAAATATTGAGGATGGTGTGGTGTGATGTTGAAATCTTTGACAGCAAGTTATTCCTATTTGAGTTACGGTAGTTGCTCTTGAATAGCGTTGCCTATGCTGGTGTTGGTGATTGCTAAACCACAGAAACCTGCGGCACGAACACCAACAACGGAATGAAATGTATCCAATGCTTACTAACCCGGCTGGTTTTATTGTTGCGTATTTTCTATGGCTGCGTTAGAGGCTTGTTTGTTTTTCATCTTCCCGTTTCTTTTTTCCTTCCTCTTTGAACCGGCGTTTTTTGTCTTGTTTGTGCCATCAGCTTCCACTTTCTGTTTATAGTCTAGCTCACTATCTTTTACTTTCTGTGAACCATCGCTATCCATTTTAAATTTGGTCGTACTGTCTTTTACCAGGTGATTACCCTCCCCGTCTACTT
>CAXSEB010000087.1:0-7114 GCA_964235805.1 uncultured Chitinophagaceae bacterium
CTTTCGGCACAATTAACCCTTTAAACTTTTCTTTCCGGGCCTGGATGGCAATTGGCAAAGCGCCTTTTATAGGTCTTACGGTACCATCTAGACTTAGCTCACCCATTATAACATAGTCTGCAAGTTTTTCTGCATTTTCAAATTGCTCACTTGCCGCCAGTGTTCCAATGGCAATAGGAAGATCGAATGCAGTGCCGCTTTTCTTTATATCTGCAGGTGCAAGATTAACCACAACCTTAGTTCTTGGAAAATGATAGCCGTTGGTTTTAATAGCGCTTTCCATGCGCTCAAGGCTTTCTTTAACAGCATTATCAGCCAGGCCAACAATGGAGGTAAATTTACCGCTGCTTACATTTACTTCAACAGTTATCGAAATGGCTTCCACGCCATATACTGCACTGCCAAAGGTTTTAACTAACATCTGCTGAATTAATGAAAAAATTTTGAATTCTATCCACGCCAGGTTTGATATGATTATTTGCAAAAGATTTCTTCCATAGCTTGCTTAATTTGTTCAATAGTTTTTGATTCAAGATGAGAGATTTTATTTCTTAGTCTGCTCTTATCAATTGTTTTAATTTGGTCAAGAGCAATTGTGCTGGACTTTCCTCGTAATACAAACTTAATTCGTGAGGGATATAATCGGAATGTTGACGTACAAGGTGCAATAATAACGGTCCCTATATATCTATTCATTTCGTCAGGAGAAACTATAACGCAAGGCATGGTTTTCTTCATCTCCTTTCCAACTGTTGGGTCTAATGTTACCCAGCAGACATCATATTGATTCATTTCCATTCCTCAAAAGTTTCATCCTCAAAAACATCCGGCATAAGCAATTTATCGTCTCCATTCTTTGCCATTCTTTTAAAGGCCTTTGCCCAGCCCTTACGTGGAACATCGTTTTTGCTTTTTAGCAATATCCCTTTCTCATCTACCTCAACGTCAATCTCATCTTTTTCTCCTTCTACTATTCTAAGATATTTTTGCGGAATTACAATTCCCCTGGAATTTCCAATTTTTCTTACTTTAAGCTTCAAATTCTCCATAAATAAGATTTAAAATAAAGATACTAAAGTTATAACAAATTATAACAATTACAATCTCTCCAACAACTCAATCACCTTTTCTCTTTTTAAAATTAAATACCCTAACCTGTCATTACTGATACCATCTTTAAGCTGGTAATTGAATTTAAACTGATCTTCGTCTACAATCGTTTCGAAATACTTAAAGCTGATATTTGGATACGCTTTTAGGGCTTCGCCGATTTCATACAAATGAGTAGAAAGAATAAATAGTGAGTTTCTGATTTTTATCAGCCCTTCAATAACGGTAGTACTGCATTTCATTGCATCCTGTACATTAGTGCCCTTAAAGAGTTCGTCAATTAAGATCAGCCATTTTCTTTCATCATTAATTTTGAGAATCGTATTCTTTATTCTTTGCACTTCGTTATAAAAATAACTTTCTCCTTTGGCGATATTATCTACCACGTTTATGTTACTTAACAAGCCATCAAAAAAAGATAATTCCATAGCCTGCGCCGGAACTCCCATACCAATATGTGCCAAGAAAACCGCACTGCCTACAGATTTTATAAACGTGCTTTTACCAGCCATATTAGCGCCGGTTAAAAAGATGAAATTATTACCCGGATGCATTGTAATATCATATCCTGCCGGCTGTGATAAAAGAATATGATATAAGCCACTGCATTGAATTAAGGGCTCATTTCTATCAGAAAATACAGGAAATACAAGTCCATATTTTTCAATAGCAGCTGCCATACTATTCCATGCATCAAGCTGGTAATAGATATCCATCAGTTCAAACATATTTTGCTTGTAATGGTAAAGAAGAAAGTGGGCAAGCTTAAGCATCTCCGTTATAGTAAGATCGTCGGGCTTTGTTTTTTTTGCTATAATGCCCAGTTGTTCCTTATCAACAATACCCTCAGCTTTAGTTAATAGTTTTTTTAGCGCTGTTGAGCTTTCATTATTGAAAAGAATAGAGATAAGTTCCTGCATTCCCTTTATGAACTCAAAGCAATGACCGGTAGAATATTTCACCAGCGAAAAGTCTGGACCATGTAATAATTTATATGAATAAGCAGCAGGTGCAGAAGGATTATGTGGAATAGTATCAATGTTACTTTCATAAAATTTTTGAACCATTATCAGCGTGCCGTTGCTTATTGTATAAGGCCAGGATTGCCTGTTTTTAATAATAATTTTAAGCGTATGCTGAATGGCATTTATATCTTCAATAGATGTTAGTGGTTTATTAAAAATGTATATAAGCTTTTCTTTACCTCCTACAGTAACCGTCAGATCAAGCTTCTGAAAAATTGAGAATTGATCATCAAGATTAAAAACCGAAAGGTCTCTTAGCGTGGTTTTATCTATCTCCATATCATCTATTAAAAGTTATTCTTTTTCCCCTTGAAGATTCATTCCATAAGGCATTTTCATAAACACAAGTTCCATTTACAAATGTATACTGTATAGCCGCAGGAAATGAGGTTCCTTCCAAAGGGCTCCAGCCGCATTTGTATAAAATGTTTTGTTTGTTAACTGAGGTAGATTGATTTAAATCTGCAACTGTAACATCAGCGAAGTATCCTTCACGTATATAACCGCGGTTTTCAATTTTAAAGCAGTCAGCTACCGCATGGCTCATTTTCTCAGCAATCTTTTCCAGGGAAATTTTACCTTCTTTATAATACTTAAGCATGAGTAACAATGAATGCTGAACAAGCGGTAACCCTGAAGATGCCTTTTCATAATTTCCTGCTTCGCTGTTTGGAGAAGAGCCGGGAATAATGCCTTTTTCTTCTAAAGTATGCGGAGCATGATCGGTAGCAATTACATCCAGATGGTTATCCAGCAAAGCTTTCCAAAGAGCATCTTTATTTGAAGCTGTTTTTATAGCGGGGTTACATTTTACAAGATAACCTAGTTTGTTATAATCATCAGCAGTAAAATGCAAATGATGTACACAAACTTCCGCAGTAATTCTTTTTAGAGATAAGGGAATTGTATTATCAAATAGAGTCAATTCTTTTTCAGTAGAGATATGTAAAATGTGCAGCCGGCTGTTATATTTTTTAGCGAGCGAAATTGCTGTTAGTGAAGATTGATAACAAGCGTTTTCATCTCGTATTATAGGATGATCGGAAGCTGATAGATCTCCTTTTTCAATTTTAAGCTTTTGGTAATTTGCTTTGATTATATTTTCATCTTCGCAATGCGTAGCAATCAACAATTCACTTTCCCGGAAAATTGTATTGAGTGTTGCTTCATTATTAACAAGCATGTTTCCCGTACTTGATCCCATAAAAATTTTTATACCACACACATCTTTTTTCCTTTTATTCATTTGCAGAACTTCATCAATGTTGTCGTTGCTTACACCCATGTAAAAAGAATAATTTGCAAGGGAAGTATTTGAAGCTATCAGGTATTTCTCTTCTAACAAACGTTCACTTAAAGCATTTGGAACAGTGTTAGGCATTTCCATAAAACTCGTAACACCACCGGCCACTGCAGCTTTGCTCTCAGTATAAATAGTGGCTTTATGTGTTAAGCCGGGTTCTCTAAAGTGCACTTGGTCATCTATTACACCGGGTAATAAATATTTCCCTTCTAAATTTATCTCAGTTACCCTTTCTTTCACTGAGATTGAATTCCCAATTCTTTCAATTCTTCCCTTATCAATAAAAACATCAGCAACATAAATTTGTCCTTCATTAACCACGTTTATATTTTTTAAGAGATATTTTTGCATAACTTGAAATTAAATAAAATATATAACCCGAAATTCAATGCTTACTACTAAAAGGTTTTTATCATTTATTGTTTTCCTTACACCTTTGTTCTCCATAGCACAAACAACATATTTACCACAAGGCGCAAAAGAATACCAGTTTATAGACAGGCTGGAAATTAAGCAGCAACAAAACACAGATCTTAATTTTTCAACCATAAAACCTTATAGTAGAAAAGCAATTGTAAGGCAGGCAGAATATCTTGATAGCGCAAGAATGGGTTATACAGATTCTACAACCGGCGAGGATAAATACAAAGTTTGGACTGATCTTGATCTAACGCCTGTTGATGAATATAATCTTAAGAGCTTATTAATGAACAATGCCGAATGGGTGAATGGTCCGCGGGAAGATTTTAAAAGTAAAAAACCTATACTTAACGCCTTTTATAAAACCAAAGCAAACTTAATAGAAGTAAAAAACCAAGATTTTTTTTTAGCAGTTAATCCTGTTTTGCAGATACAGCAAGCCGTGGAACCGGGTTATGACCAAAGCATATTTTTGAACACAAGAGGTATTACCGCACGTGGAATGATTGCTAATAAAATAGGCTTTTCAACTTTTTTAACAGATAACCAGGAGCGTGGGCCTCAATTTTTTCAAAGCAGGGTCGACCAGTTTAGGGCCGTGCCAGGCGTTGGCTTTTACAAACCTTTTAAACAAAATGCTTTTGATTATTTTGATGCAAGAGGTTATGTAACATTTAACGCCACCAAGTACATTGATTTTCAGTTTGGTTATGACAAAAATTTTATTGGCAATGGTTACCGCAGCATGTTTTTGAGTGATTGGGGAAATAGTTATTTGTTTTTAAAGATAAATACACGCATATGGAAATTCAATTATGAAAATTTGTTCATGGAGCTAATGCCGGAATTTATAAAGAATGGTGATGTCTTATTGGATAGGAAATATGCTGCAATGCATCACCTTAGCATGAACGTAACCCGGGGCCTTAACATCGGTTTATTTGAAGGTGTAATATTTGGACGTAAAGATCTTTTTGATTTTCAATATTTGAATCCTATCATCTTTTTAAGGCATGTTGAAGGAACTGTGGGCAGCCCTGATAATGCCTTGGCAGGCATAGATTTTAAAGCTAATGCGTTTCATAAGGTTCAGTTTTACGGACAATTTTTATTGGATGAATTTATATTAAAGCAGATAACTAAAAACAATGGTTATTGGGCTAATAAATGGGGTTTACAAGCTGGCTTAAAATACATAGATGCATTAAATGTAAAAAATCTTGACATACAATTTGAGACTAACACAGCTCGCCCCTATACATATCAACATTATGATTCTATTGCTAACTATACACACTATAACCAGCCGCTTGCTCACCCCCTTGGAGCTAACTTTAGTGAGTTTATTGGCATTGTAAAATATCAGCCTGCTAATAGGTGGTATATAAACGCAAAGGCAATTTATTATAAACAAGGCCTTGATTCTTTCGGAGTTAATTTTGGAAGTAACCCTTTACTTAGTTACACCACAAGACCCAGGGATTATGGGTTTAAAATAGGAAGCGGCAGCAAGGCAACTTGTTTCAATACCTCTTTCCAGGTATCTTATGAATTAAAAGAAAATCTTTTTATAGAGAGTTCTTTGTTATTAAGAAATTATAAAATTGAAAACATACCAGGAGAAAGTAATACTACACTTGTTACCGTTGGTGTTAGGCTTAATATGTTTAGAAGGGAATATGATTTTTAAAATCTTGCATTCTTTACATCAATACCTGAACAACAAACCATAATTTTCATTTGCAATCACATCTTTCCATTGTTCAATTATTTTTTTATAAGCTCTTCCAACCGGCATAATTTTTCTATCAAGATCATACAGACCTAACTCATTTATTCGTCCGGCATCTTCTCTTAACGCAGTGTCCCAATCAACCTGGTGTAATAAGCTATACCATGTAAAACCAATAATAGGAATACCATCTTTTTTAAGCTGATGCACATTTGTCCATTCTTTATAAAACCACTCAACAGAGCCAGGCATTACCAGGTTTGTTTCTGTATGCATAATAGGCAGCCTGTAACGATTATAATATTGTCGTGTGATGGTATAATATCCAAAAACTTCTCCGGACGGTAATGTAGTGCCATCAGGTTTAACAAGATGTTCATTAGTGATGTAATAATCATTGCCCATTATACATCTTGCAGATACCTGGTTATTTTCAAACCAATGGTATTCCTCTCTCGTCATTCCGTTATCAAGCAAATACTCATACATAGTAACGTTTAGCGGGTATCCGTAAGTAAGATCAAGTGACAAAAACCTTTTATGATTTAAAAAATGGGCAATCTTTTCTGCATCCGGATTAGCAGGATGAAAGTATTCTGAGCTTTCACTTTGTATAAATGTAGATTCTGGCTGCACTTTTAAAATTGCCTGCATGGCAAGAACATTAGCCTGGCATAAGTGTTTGAGAGCTGTAACAAAATCGTGATTGCTGCTTAAGCATTCATTCCACCAGCCATATTGTGCAGAAAAAGTAGCAGCAATAAATATTTCATTTACGGGAGTATAAAATTGCAAGTGAGGAAATCTTTCTGCAAAAGCACACGCATACTCAGCAAAATGTTTAGGAAAATCCGGGTTTTGAAAACTACCCAGCCAGTCAGGCACTCCAAAATGACAAAGGTCAACTATTGGTGTTATGCCTAATTCTTTAAGTTTATTAAAAGTGATATCAGTAAAGGACCAGTCATACTTGCCGGGGCCTAAATGTGTATTGTAATATGGCGGTCCATAGCGAAGAAATTCAATGCCGATGTCTTTTAGTAATTTAAAATCCTGCTGCCAGTTTTTATAATGGCCGGTCTTATCCATTTCATCTACACGTTTTACTTTACCTCCCGGCAATATGATTGTAGGATAACTATTTTCAATACCAGTGGCAAACATGAATTTGTTAGCAGGCATAAAGCAATATTATAAAATATCTAGTCTACCACCGTCAACTACCAGCGTGGTGCCATTAATATAACTTGCTTCATCAGATGCAAGAAAAGCGATTGCTGCGGCCAGCTCTTCAGGCTTTCCTACGACACCTTCAATTTTTTCAGCGCCTGATTTAATGTTTGGATTATTCCATAACATGGGCGTGTCCACTGCTCCCGGCGCTATAGCATTAATTCTAAGCGCCGACGGCGGATACTCAAGACTGACACCACGTGTAAAAGCTTCCATTGCGCCTTTACTGCTTGCGTAAGGAATTACATTTGCTGATGATTCATGCGCATGAACGGAGCTGATATTTACAAT
>CAXSEB010000087.1:7124-8068 GCA_964235805.1 uncultured Chitinophagaceae bacterium
TCCTTTTTGCATGTGAGGAATTGTGTACTTACAAAATAAAAACACTGACCGCATATTAACTGCCATCACCATATCCCATTCCTGGGAAGTGAGGTCAATGATTTTTTTAAACGTCATCATGGCTGCATTATTTACCAACACATCGATCTTTCCCCATGTTTTCATAGCCAGATCAACCGAAGCAATAATCTGATCTTCATTAGCTACATCCGCTTTACTAAAAACAGCTTTGCCATTGGCTTGTGAAATAAGATCTACTGTTTGCAAACCTGCAGCTTCATCCCGGTCTATTATTAAAATGTTGCCTTCTTCAGATGCAAGGCGCAAAGCAGTAGCTCTTCCAATTCCGGAACCAGCACCTGTAACCAAACAAACTTTATCTGTAAAACGCATTATAATATATTTAAAATAATGAGCAGTCAATTATAATGCCACTACAAATACATGATAATAGATTAATAATGTTGTAAAAATTACTACAGTATATTACACAACTTATTCAACCGTTAAAGAAAAGGTGATCATTTTTGAGTTGATTTTATCAATCACATTTGAGTAACGAAGATATGGGTCGCGGCTGTGGAGGTTGAATAATCCGCTGCTTAATTTTATTTCAGGCGTTAATACAAAAACAGGAAAATAGAAGTGAAAGCCAAGCCCGATTTCAACGCTTACATCTTTCCTGTTTAATTTTATCAATTCTTCTGCATTACGTGCACCGGCATTGCTTGCAAGATCATAATCGAATTTTGCCCCGGCAATAGTATATACTTTGAAGTTGTTGATTCTATCACTGCTAAATTTTATGTGTGCCGGAACACTAAGTGTAATTGATTGTACTTTCTTTTCCACCAGATTCGAGTCACCTGTGTATCTTTCTGCATACAAAAAATTCTTTTCAGAGAAGGTAAGGTCAAGCGGGTGAAGACGCAGATCAAAGTGCT
>CAXSEB010000088.1:0-7220 GCA_964235805.1 uncultured Chitinophagaceae bacterium
TAATTACTCCATTAGCCGCCGCAGAGCCGTATAGTGCAGCAGCAGAGGCATCTTTTAACACCTGTATTGATTCTATATCGTTAGGGCTGAAATCCCGTATAACAGTTCCGACCTGTACTCCGTCAATAACATAAAGAGGCTGTGTACTTCCACCGGAAGCGCCAAAAGTGCCAAACCCTCTTATTCTTACATTTGGTGTAGCACCAGGCTGACCGTCACTATTGACCTGCACTCCGCTTGCACGTCCTTGCAGCAATTGTGATACGTCACTCGTGCTATATTTTTTTGTCTCTGCCATATTAACTATAGCAACAGAACCGGTAATGTCTTTTCTTCTTTGCGTTCCATACGCCAACACTACAACATCATTTAGCTGACTGATCTTTTCTGCAAGCTGTACATTTAAAGCTCCTGAATTTCTTACTCTTACTTCTTTGGTTTCTGCCTGAACCGAGGAAAAAAGCAGCACATCGTTTACAGTCGCAGGAATGCTAAAAGTCCCGTCGCTGTTTGTTGAAGTACCTACAGTTTTGCCTCTTACAGTAACTGATACATTTGATATCGGCTTACCATCATTATCGGTTACGGTTCCTGTAATAGGTGACTGCGCAAAAAGGAAGCTTCCGCAAAATATTGCGAGTATAAAAACGACCGATTTAATAACCCTCTCACGCAAAAAGGATTCTTTAATTTTCATATAGCTGTGTTTTAGTTTTTTTTACTTTTAATAAGTGTCAATCATACAATTAATGGATCATAAACGTCAATATCAGGTTCGCTATTAATTACTTAAATCAGGAAACAGGTTTTTGATTTCGGCTGCTTTGTCGATACATAAACAAAGAAACCGAACTGAACAATTTGATAAAATTTACGGGCTTGTTATAAGAGTATGAAGATCCCGGGTTTACAAAATGCAGGGAAAGAATTTTGTTCGAATCTTTGTGTAAATTGCCTTGTAAAGCAGTTTGGGCTTGCCTTACAAAAAAAGCTATGGCAGTAAAATTTAAAAGCCTTGTTGACATTTTCATATAGCAATTGCCGTTATTGTTTGCAAAGTCTAATCGCTCAACGCTTACAACAAAAATCCAAATTAGACCTTTTTCTTAATAATTGTCAATTTTACAATTATTTTTTCTAAATTTATTTTTTGGGTACAAAAAATTTAATTATTAGATTGAAACCCGATCGCTGTTGTTGACTTAGCTACATCAATCATGACAAAGTATTCAAAGCAAACGCGGCTTTTGGCGGCGGTAGACTGTATTGTTTTTGGCTTCGACGGAGAATCCCTTAAAATACTCTTGATTCACAGGGGGTTTGAGCCCGAACGGGACAAATGGAGTCTCATGGGTGGCTTTATCCAACCTAATGAAAGTGCTGACGCTGCGTCCATCCGGATTTTAAAAAGCCTTACGGGGCTTGAAGGTGTTTATCTCGAGCAACTCTATACTTTTTGTGACCCCAAAAGAGATCCTATTGAAAGAACAATATCCATTGCCTATTTTGCGCTTATTGATATTCATGAGTATGAGAAACAATTAAGTGACCAATACCATCCTGAGTGGTTTCCGCTAAATAAAATTCCAGAACTTATATTTGATCATAATGAAATGGTAAGGCTTGCTAAAGAGAAGCTTCGTTACAAAGCAGCTTTACATCCGTTATTATTTGAGCTTCTTCCTAAAAAATTTACCCTTCCCCAATTACAAAGCCTTTACGAATACGTTTATGATACAAGTTTCGATAAAAGAAATTTTAGCAGGAAGGTTTTATCAACGAGGCTCTTAATTAAGCAGGTGGATAAGGAAAAACTATCTTCAAAAAAAGGAGCTTACTATTATAAGCTGAATGCAAAAAATTACAAAGCAGATTTCCAGGCGTTTTTAAACATCATTCCTAACCCCCATCTCTTATAGTTTGATTTATAAGGGTGTGGTTGTGTTATATTTTATTTTGTAAAAAAATAAGTGTTATTTTGACACGAATTACTTGCTGTATGGAAAGTAAATATGTTATTGGAGTTGATTATGGGTCAGACTCGGTCAGGTCAGTGTTAATTAATGCTCGCAACGGTGAAGAAGTAGCCGCTTCAGTTTTTTATTATCCCCGCTGGAAACAACAACTATATTGTAATGCAACGGTTAATCAGTTTCGCCAGCATCCCCTTGATTACATAGAAGGCCTTGAGTATACTATTAAAGATTGCCTGCATAAAGGTGCAAACGATGTTACTAAAAACATTAAAGCAATTTCAATAGACACTACTGGATCAACACCAGTCGCGGTCGACAGCACCGGAATACCTCTTGCATTACTGCCGGAATTTGAAGGAAATCCTAATGCCATGTTTGTTTTATGGAAAGATCATACGGCCACAAAAGAGGCAATGGAAATAAACGAGCATGCAAAAAAATACGAGATTAATTACCTGCAGTATGTTGGCGGTATTTATTCTTCTGAATGGTTTTGGGCCAAACTACTTCATGTTTTAAGAGAAGATGAATCAGTAAGAAATGCCTGCAAATCATGGGTTGAGCATTGTGACTGGATTCCTTTTTTACTTACCGGCGGAAAAGATATAAAGCAAATGAAACGCGGTGTTTGCTCAGCAGGCCATAAAGCTCTTTGGTCAAAGGAATTTAATGGGTTTCCGCCTAATGATTTTTTTACTTCTTTAGATCCGTTATTAAATTGCTTTACTTCAAAGTTGTTTACTGATACCTACACTTCAGATCAACCTGCCGGAAATCTTTCTGCAGAATGGGCAAATCGTTTGGGTTTATCAACTGATGTCATCATTGGCGTTGGAGCATTTGATGCCCACATGGGTGCCGTTGGCGGACAGATTGAGGCTTATCATCTAAGTAAAGTAATGGGCACTTCTACCTGCGATATGCTTGTAGCGCCAGATGTAGATGTACAAGATATTTTAGTTGAAGGAATTTGCGGCCAGGTGCCTGGATCAATAATACCTGGCATGATTGGAATGGAGGCAGGGCAAAGTGCCTTCGGGGACATGTATGCATGGTTTAAAAATTTACTTAGCTGGCCACTTAACAGTTTTGTTGAGAACGAACAAAGTAGAAAAGACATAGCTGATAAAATAATAACTTCTTTAAGTAATGAAGCGGCTAAACTTCCCGTTAACGAAAGTGATGAGCTGGCCGTTGACTGGCTTAACGGAAGAAGAACACCTGATGCGAATCAAATGTTGAAGGGTGCCATTATTAATTTAAATCTTGCTACAGATGCACCAAGATTTTTTAAGGCTATCGTGGAAGCAACATGCTTTGGCGCCAAGGCAATTGTTGATAGATTTATTGAGCAGGGCATCCCGGTAAAAGGTTTGATTGGCCTTGGTGGTGTAGCTAACAAATCACCTTATATAATGCAGATGATGGCTAATGTAATAAACATGCCTATAAGGATTCACAAAAGCGAACAAACCTGTGCAGCCGGCGCAGCTATGTTTGCAGCAACTGCAGCAGGCATTTATAGTAAAGTTGAAGATGCAATGCATGCAATGGGCCAGGGCTTTGCAGTAACTTATTATCCTGATGATACACAAACTGAAATTTATGCTAATCGATACAACCGTTACCAGCAATTAGGACAATTTGTTGAACAAGAAAGTACGGTTAATTAAGACTTGCTATTCATTACTTTTGCCACTGTAACACTTGAGCAAATATCAACACATACAGGAAGAAGCATTTAATGCTAACATGATGTTGCCAAAATTGGGATTGGTAATATTCACTTTTGGTAATGTAAGTGCTGCAGATGCAAGCCTTGGCGTTTTCGCTATTAAACCAAGTGGTGTAGCCTACGAAGAACTTACGCCTAAAAAAATGGTTGTCGTGGATTTTGATGCCAAAGTTATAAAAGGTAAACTCCGGCCATCTTCTGACACAAAAACCCATGCCGTTTTATATAAGCATTGGGAAAATATTGGCGGTATTGCGCATACACATTCCACGTATGCTACTGCCTGGGCTCAATCGCAGCTCGATATACCAATCTTTGGTACCACTCATGCAGATCATAATACAGTAGATATTCCTTGTGCGGCACCGATGAGCAATGAAATGATACAAGGTGATTACGAGTATCAAACCGGTTTCCAGATAATTAATTGTCTTAAGGAAAAAAGTTTGAGCTACAAAGAAGTTGAAATGATATTAGTGAGTAACCATGCACCTTTTGCATGGGGCGAAACTGCTGAAAAGGCTGTATACAACAGCGCAGTTTTAGAAAATATTGCTCATATGGCATTGCTTACCCGCCAGATAAACCCACAAGCCGATAAATTAAAAGACGCACTAATTGACAAACATTATAAACGCAAACATGGCGCTGACTCTTATTATGGCCAATAACCCGGTATAGCATTAACTTTTTGTAAAGTTGTGTTGTATCATAAAATTTTTATATGAAAAAACAGTATCAATTATTATTAATTCTTTCTTTGTTGTTCATTGTGTTTTTAACAGCATGCAACAGCTCAACAACTAATAACGGCAATACGGATAATACCGCAAAAGAAAAAAACGATACCATGAAGTTTAATATTACCGAAAGGCCTTTTGGCAACAATAATGGTAACGCTGTTACACAATATACAATAACCAACCCTTCGGGAATGCAGGTGAATATCATAAATTATGGGGGAACAATTACAGGTATAATGGTTCCTGACAGGAACGGCAATAAGGGTAATGTTTTATTAAGTTACGATTCTTTGAGCGGCTATCTTCAAAAGGGTAATCCGTATTTTGGTGCGTTGATCGGACGTTATGGCAACAGGATTGCAAACGCAAAATTTACATTAGATGGTAAAAACTATACGCTGGCTGCAAATAATGATGGCAATGCATTACACGGCGGCCTCAAGGGATTTGATAAAGTAATGTGGGCGGTACAAAAATTACCAGGTGATAGCAGCCTGCAATTAACTTATTTAAGTAAAGATGGCGAAGAAGGTTACCCCGGCAATCTTTCCGTGAAAGTTGTCTATACTCTAACAGCTGACAATGGCCTCTCGATTGAATATTCAGCAACTACAGATAAAGCAACGCCCATCAATCTTACTAACCACAGTTATTTTAATTTATCTGCCGGAAGAGATTCAACAATACTTGGCCAAAAATTAAAGATTAATGCCAATAAATTTACAGAAGTAAATGATAAACTTATACCAACCGGAAAGCTGCCCGATGTAAAAGGCACTCCAATGGATTTTACATCAGAAAAAACAATTGGCAGGGATATTCAACAGGTAAAAGGTGGATATGATCATAACTGGGTGTTAAATAGAAGTGGGACAGGCTTAGAAAGGATTGCAACCGTTTATGATTCAACCAGTGGAAGATTTATGGAAGTTTATACTACAGAACCCGGCGTGCAATTTTACTCAGGCAACTTTTTAGATGGCACATTAACCAACACAGCAAATGGCGCAAAGTATGTAAAGCATGCAGCACTTTGCCTGGAGACACAACATTTTCCTGATTCTCCGAACCAGCCATCATTTCCTTCAACAATTCTTAAACCGGGGCAAACCTACTCTCACAAAACAATGTATAAATTCCTGGTAAAGTAATTTAACTAAGACGATCTTCTTCCTTCTATCTAAATAAATAAGGGGCAAAAATGAATAACAAAACGGCTTTGATATCTGAACGTGCAGAGGTATGGTTTGTGACCGGAAGCCAGCATCTTTATGGTGAGGAAACCCTTAAAAAAGTTGCGGAGCATTCTCAACAAATCGCTGCATCGTTTGATAGCTCATCTGCAATTCCGGTGAAAGTAGTATTTAAGCCGGTGCTAAAGTCAACAGAAGAAATTACGGTTTTATGCCAGGAAATAAATAATGAAAAAAACGCTATAGGTATCATAGTTTGGATGCATACTTTTTCCCCTGCAAAAATGTGGATCAGCGGTTTAAAAATTCTTAAAAAGCCTTTGGTTCATTTGCATACACAATTTAATCGTGATATTCCGTGGGGCCAAATCGATATGGATTTTATGAATTTAAATCAATCTGCTCATGGTGATAGGGAGTTTGGTTTTATAATGACCCGTATGAGATTAAGCAGAAAAGTGGTGGTAGGGCATTGGGAAGATATCAAAGTTCAGCAGCAGGTTGGCAAATGGGTTCGTACAGCTGCTGCATGGAACGATTGGCAGGGAGCAAAATTTGTGCGCTTTGGGGATAATATGAGATATGTTGCCGTAACTGAAGGAGATAAGGTAGAAGCGGAATTCAAATTTGGTTACTCAGTAAACACTCATGGCATTGGAGATCTTGTAAAAGTTATTAATGAAGTAAGCGATCGAGATATAGATAAACTTGTTGATGAATATAATGAAAGTTATACCGTTTCCCCAGTAATAAAAAAAGGTGGTGTTCAACATGCTTCTTTGCGTGACGCAGCTAAAATTGAAATAGGCTTGCGGTACTTTTTACAGGATGGAAATTTTAAAGGCTTTACGGATACATTTGAGGATCTACACGGAATGACCCAATTGCCGGGCATAGCCGTACAGCGACTTATGGCTCAAGGTTATGGCTTTGGAGGAGAAGGTGATTGGAAAACTTCCGCCTTGGTAAGAGCTATGAAAGTAATGGGAAGCGGCCTTCCCGGAGGTAATTCGTTTATGGAGGATTACACTTATCACTTTGAACCCGGAAACGAAATGGTTTTAGGTGCACACATGCTCGAAATATGTGAAAGTATTGCTGCAGGCAAACCTTCATGCGAAATTCATCCGTTAGGTATCGGCGGAAAGGCAGACCCGGTAAGGCTTGTTTTTAATGTAGCCGGCGGAGCAGCATTAAATGCTTCAATGATAGATTTAGGAAACCGGTTTCGCTTATTGGTAAATGATGTAACAGCAGTTGAACCTCAATTCGATCTTCCTAAACTGCCTGTTGCAAGAGTACTTTGGAAACCTCATCCTAATATGACTGATGCACTTGCCGCATGGATATATGCAGGTGGCGCTCACCACACTTGTTTTAGCCAAAATTTAACTTCAGATTATTTACAGGATTTCGCAGAAATAGCAGGAATTGAATTTACCTTGATAGACAATAAAACTTCGCTGCAGCAGTTCCAAAACGAGTTGAGATGGAACGAAGCTTTTTATGGCAAGCCTTAGCTTACAAAATGTAAGTGTTTCTGCATATCTGGATTTGAAGTGGCTACAATATC
>CAXSEB010000088.1:7230-8019 GCA_964235805.1 uncultured Chitinophagaceae bacterium
TTCTTCCATTAGCTTAACCAGTTCAACATATACCCTGTCATAATGTGGATGCTCTTTGCAATCAATTGTTCGGTGTATGCTTTTGTCTAATGGTGCCCATCTTTCAGGTTCTCCATCCATACTTATTATTAAACTTGGGGTATTAACTGCTGAGGCTATGTGTGAAACACCTGTGCAGTTAGCAATCAACATAAAAGCTCTTTTAATTACTACGGTAATTGCGCCTAAACTGGTTTTGCCTGTAAGATCAATAACCGGATGATGCATACATTTAATCATTTCCCTTGTAATGTTTTGCTCCTCAACAGTACCTGTTACAACTATGGTAAAGCCTTGTTCAATACAATAATCTGCACAGCCCGCAAAGTATTGCGGAGGCCATTGCCGCCATGATCCTCTTGAACCGGGATGAACACAAATATATTTCTTCGGAAAAAGTGGAACATATAGCTCTTCAAAATCCTTTTCATCCGTTTTTGAAATAGGGAATTCGAGATGAGAGCCTTTCAATTCGATACCAAGGTGGTTCATTAAGGCAAGGTGCCGTAAAATTTCTGATCTTGAGTTGGGATATTCAATAAAGAGATCGGATGCAACAAAGCTTTCCTCGTTATAATAGCCTGCCACGTGCTTTGAATCAAACAAAAACATCAACGGATTTACAAGTGTTCCATTGCCTTGCATTTGGATAACAAGGTCAAAGTTTTCTTGCTTCATCTTTTTAATAAACGCATCAAGTTGCGTTTTATCAAAGGGCTGTTCTGGCAAGCCCTCGCATCCCGGAAAATT
>CAXSEB010000089.1:0-8000 GCA_964235805.1 uncultured Chitinophagaceae bacterium
CGATGTAAGGGTAAAAAACAGTATACAAAAAATGATGGGTTCTTCAATGTTATATTACAGGCCAGCGTATTCAGTATTTGCCGCTGTAACATTAGCATTAATTTTATGGTACCAGTTTTCTATCACAAGTTTGCGGTTGTTTAGCAGCTCTGCAATAAGCTTTGCCCCAGGTGTTTTGATATCCTTTTCAGGTTTAATAATGATGGTTATCTGTATAAAAAAATATTTTTACGAGCTGAGCGGATTGCAGGCCATAAAAGAATCACAAGCTCAAAATACACTTCAGCAGGCAGGGCTTCACAAGTATGTAAGGCATCCGTTATACTTGGGAACATTACTGTTTGTCTGGGGCTTGTTTGTAATTTTTCCTCTACTGAATAACCTGATTGCAGTTTCTGTAATTACAGTTTATGTGTGGTTTGGCATCACGCTCGAAGAAAAAAAGTTACATCTTGAATACGGAGAATCTTATAAGCAATATGCCCAGAGAGTTCCTAAGCTTATTCCTAATATAACAGGCATAAAAAAAGGCTCCTTATAAATGGAGCCTTTACAAGCTTGTGGAAAAATATCAGATTTATCCGATTAGTTTCACATTAACAGCGTTCATACCTTTTTGACCATTTTGAAGGTCAAATTCCACATGATCATTTTCTTTGATCTCATCAATCAAACCGCTTGCATGTACAAATGTTTCCTTATTGGAATCATCGTGTTTAATAAAACCGAATCCTTTTTCAGTGTTGAAAAACTTTACGGTTCCTGTTGTTTTACTGTCCATTATTAAATTATTTAAAAAAAATTGAGGAGCGAAGATAAGGCAAATTTGCTGAAGCAACGCAATATTTAACTATTGATGTTCACTTCTTTAAAAAAACAGCAACGGCTTTGTTAAATAATGCCGGTGTTTGAATATGAGGAATGTGTCCCACATCTGGCAGTTCTATTACCTCACAGTTTTTTATCTGTTTCTTTGCAGCCCTCGCAAGCATGGTAAAATTTCCGTGTGACTTTTGCTGTTCTTTTGTTACAGTTTCTTTACCAATAAAGGTTCTGTCTCGCTGGCCAACTATTACTAGTACAGGCATAGTAAGGTTCTTCAATTCATAAACAACCGGCTGTTCATATATCATTTGGTAGGTTAATGCATTAACCCATGCAACCGCAGAAAAATCTTTTTGCTTTAACGGCTCCGCCTGTGCTTTTATATATAATTCATATTCGGGTTTCCATATAGGGTAATAGGTCATTTGGTACTTTTTATAAGATGCAAAAGTTCCTTTTAATTCCTTTTTATATTGCGCTTCCATGGTAGTATATGGAACAAACTTTTTATAATCTTCAAGGCCCAAAGGATCTTCTAATACCAGCTTGCCTACTTTACCAGGAAAGAGCAAGGCAAATCTCGTTGCCAGCATGCCTCCCATGGAATGACCTATCACAATCACTTTGTCAATATGAAGCGAATCTAACAGTAAGCCATTATTATTTGCCAGCATATCAAACGTGTATTTGATATTTGGCTTTGATGATTTTCCCCAGCCGATTTGGTCTGGGATAATAACCCTGTAACCTTCATTTTGCAGAAATGAAATAACTGGTTCCCAGTAGATGCCATTAAAATTTTTGCCATGAAAGAGGATGACACATTGCCCATTCGGCGAAGAAGATTGCACATCCATGTAAGCCATCTTATAATCTTGCCCCTCAATGTTGGGTGTAAAATATTTTACAGGATAAGGATATGGTATGGTTTGCGCATTACTTGGGAAGTTGCTTATAAAAAAAGCGGCTGCAATAAAAATGATCCTGTACATTAAATTCTATTTATAAGAAGATATAAAGAATTAGGCCAACTTAATTAGTTCAGAATTAAACAAATCATGCCTGCACATCAGCCGCAACAGGATCAGCCTTGGCCGGAAGCAAAAGATTCAACCTTGCGTGAAGTATAGTTGCGTCTATCCGGTTTACCTTCCCAAGGTATTCTCCATCAACCTGGAAATGCATTTTTTTTGTAGTTTTAATTGTAGCAGATTTTGCCTGGAATACTTCAACCTTTTCAGCATTAAATGTTTTAAATTGTAAGAACATTTTAACTACAGACCAAAACGCCAGTTTACGAACTACAACAAGTTCGAACAACCCATCATGTAAATTGCCATCAGGATTTATTAAAGCTCCGGTGCCATATTTACTTGCATTCGCCAGTACAACCATAAAAGCGTGTGATCTTATTTCTTCTTTATCTGTTTTGATTGTTACATGCATTTTCTGTTTGTTTACCAAAACCTTTAAAACAAGTTTGGCATAGCCAAGTAAACCTCTCAAATCTCCTTCTTCAAAATACTTTACCAATTGGGCATTAACTCCAACGTCGCTGAGGTGCAGGCAAATATGTTTATCGTTTATACGTATAAGATCTGTGCATTTAACTTCTCCATTTAAAATCACATCCATAGCCCCTTCTACTGTTACAGGTATTGCCAGTTCCTTTGCCATGCCATTTGCAGAACCTGCAGGCAAAATGCCCATAGCAATCGGAGAATCTAACAGTAACTCGGCCACAAGAGACACAGTTCCATCTCCGCCAACAGCAATAACCCGGTCGGGTTTGTAAGTATCGATCCAGTATAATAACGATACAACATCGTCTTTGCCGGTAAGCAAATAAAATTCAATTATATGGGCAAGAGGTTTGAAATAATCCCGTGTTTCAGTTTCCCAATCTCTTTTTGATTTTGCACCAGATGCAGGATTAATAACAAACAATATCTTTAATGTATCAATTTTCATCATAACTTTTATTGACAAACCTAACCGATGCCAGATACCGTGGATTTTTATAAAGTAAAGGAAATTTCTTCTTTAAATCGTTTTAAAAAAAAGTTACTTCTTTTGTTTAAGCTTACTGATGCGCCAGTTATAAAGGTTTACAATGGATATGGTAATCATCAAACCTTGACAATATTTGGACATGTACTGGCGCTAAGTGCGTTGCCAAGAAAAACCTACAGAGAAAATATTCTGACCAACTTTTTTTCGATGCTGCGGTTATTTATGGTTAAGATATTACCAGATTCTATAGTAAAACTTGAATGGGATGGTATTGTTTATGAAACCAAATCAGAAGCAGATGGCTTCTTTCGGTTTGAATGGAATCCTGGTAACATCACAAAGGCGGGCAAGCACCAAGTAAAGCTGACGTTATGGGACAGCACAAATATTATTGCAGAGGCGGATGGTACTATATATGTGCCGGATGAATACAAGTACGCCATCATCTCCGACATTGACGATACGTTTCTTATTTCACATTCATCTAATTTACGTAAGCGGTTATATCTATTACTTACAAAAAATGCGCACAGCCGCAAACCATTCGAAGGTGTTATTAACCACTATAAACAACTTGCTAACGCGGGGCTAAAAACAGGCTCTCAAAACCCATTCTTTTATGTTTCCAGCAGTGAATGGAACTTGTACGAATTTTTGCTGGAGTTTGCAAGAAACTATGAAATGCCGGAAGGTGTTTTTCTTTTAAGCCAGCTAAAAAAGTTATCACAGGTGTTATCAACCGGGCAAGGAAAACATACTACAAAGTATACACGCATTGTGCGGATAGTTGAAGCTTTCCCTAATCAGCAGCTTATATTACTTGGAGATGATTCTCAAAAAGATCCGGAAATTTACCTTTCACTTGTAGAGCATTTCCCAAAGAAAATTAACTGCGTTTATATAAGAAAGATGTATAAAAAAAAGTATAACGCGGTTAAAGAAATGGTACATAAGATTGAGCAGGCGGGAGTTCCCTGTTGCTACTTTAATAACAGCGCAGAAGCGATTAATCACTCGAAGCAAATAGGGTTAAGTCCTTCGCCCTAAAAGTTCGTGATATCCTGTGCGCTTATTAATTACTTTTTAAAAGCTGTTTAGCAGATTATTCAAATTAATTTTGCAATATGCTGTCAAAAAAAGCTCAGTATGCACTAAAGGCTTTAGGTTATCTCGCCACTAAAACACATGAAGGCCCAATATTGATCACAACAATTGCCAAAGAAAAAAATATACCTCTTAAGTTTTTAGAAAATATATTGCTTGAATTAAAGAAAGCCGATATACTTGGCAGCAAAAAGGGAAAGGGTGGGGGCTACTTTTTACAACAGGATCCCGCTGTAATTTCAATTGCAAAAATTATAAGGATTATTGATGGCCCTATAGCATTACTACCTTGTGTAAGCCTTTACTTTTACCAGCGATGTAACGATTGCAATGAAAAAATATGCAATCTAAATCGTGTATTAATACAAGCAAGAGATGCAATACTTGCCGTTCTTGAAAACAAGATGCTACAAGACATAATATAAATTATAAAGTCTTAGAGTTATATTGCCTTACAGAGATTGCATAGCAATATTGCTTTGTGCTTTCATATCCTGCGCAATATTAGGATTGGTTTTAACTGCTTGCTCAAGATATTCTTTGGCCTTGTTTTGATCTCCGGCTTTTGAAAAAATTAAACCAGCACGATTAAGCAACACAGGATTTTTACATTTTGTTTTCAGCGCTTCTTCAATATAAGGCACTGCCTTAGCAGCATTATTCTGATTATAATAAACCCATGCCACGGTTTCATTAACATCGATGTTTTTTGGGCGGCGGTTATATTCTGCAAGTGCATGGGTCAGTGCTTTATCCTTGTCATTGATCTTTAAATATGCATACGCTAACTCTCTGTCGGCATAGTGTCCAAGATTTTCATTTGTTAAACCTGCGGTTGCATCTTTATTCATTTTTTTGATAACCGTTTGGGCAAGTAATTGCGCTTTATCCTTCTGCCCACTTAACTGGTAAATATCAACCAGCTTATCTTTAAATGCATAATCGGTAACTAAAGAATCTGCCTGCAATAAATAATTTATTGCGTTCTTATAATCTTTATTAACAGCAGCAATACTACCTAAACCTGCTAACGCATAAGCATAATTTGGTCTCTCCTGCAATGATATGCTATAATGCATTTCAGCATTTTTAAAATCTCCTGTTTTCTCATACAAATGTCCTAATTGAACTCTTGCCCATTCTGTTCCCTCATCTCCTGCAGGGCCTGCATCCACAGCCATTTTCATGGCTTCAATAGCACCTGGATAATCGCCGTAGATCTCCCGTAAATAAGATATTCTAGAATACGATCTTAAATCAGGGCGTATAGATACCATTTTGTCAGCATCGTTCAGGGCTTGTTCGTAATTCCCCATTTCTACATTGGCATCTAAAAGAATTCCATAAATAAAGGCATTATATGGATTAATAAGTTTTGCTTTTTCGGCTACTGCAAGTCCATCAGCAAAATGATGTTGCGATAGATTTATGAGCGCTTTGTAAGTAAGTGCATTGAAATTTTGAGGATCATTTTTTAGAACGGCATTTAATTGTTGCATGGCAGCCATATCATAGTACATATAGTTGCCTGTAACTCTTGCTTCCTTTATAAAGATAGTTGATAAAGCTAGTCTTGATTTATTATCGTCCGGATGCTCTTGTATAATTGTTTTGAGGCTGGCTGCTGTTGCACGTATTTTCCTGTATTCATCCGTTTTTGCAAGTGCCCCATTTCTTTCCAATAATTGATACGAGGTATCTTGCTGATGTTTTGCCTTTAATATGATGAAGCTTATGGCCGCTATAAATAAAATAATAAGTGAAGGAAAAATGTATTTTTTATTCATATCTAAATTTATATTAAGAGGAAAGAAAAAATAAGTCCGCAGTTTTTTACACTGCGGACTTAGATTAAAATTATTGTTTAACTAAACGGATAGATTGCTTTAATGCTCCATCTTTATTTACTGAAATAAAATAAGCACCTTTTATCAAAGAAGCAGTATTCCATTGAATAGTATGCGTTCCGGCACTTTGTTTACTGTCTGTTAATATCTTCATGGATTTTCCTGTTATATCGAATACAACAATTTTTACCTGTGAAGCTTTGTCTAATTTGTAACTAACGGTGTTGATGTTTGTTGAAGGGTTTGGAGTTGAACTTGCAACGATTTCAGGTGTTGCAAAACCTAAGTTACTAGTTTCTGCAAACGTGCTAACAGTGGGTCTTGCCATAGTAATATCGCCTACTGTTTGAGAGAGATCACAATTACAATTATGCTTTCCAGACCATGGTAACTGAACAAATGGGAACGTTGTTCTCAAAGTTGTATCATTTTTATCAACTCCTGTGTGGTATGTCAACACTCCTACAAGGTTGGGAGTAGCAAGACTTCCACCCGCTTTGTAGTCATCGTAAGGTAAACCGATAGCGGCAAGTACTACTCCGCTAACAGCCTGTAGCTCTATGCGTATTGCATCATCTTCTAACCTTCTGCCATTGGGGAAACCATCCATGTTTGGTATGTTTTGCACATCTTTGGTACCATTGAAACGTGGGTCAGTTAAACCTAACACAGCTGCCTGAACCAGGCCTAATGAACTAAAATCACGACTGTCACGCGGGGTTGCAGGAACAGCCATATTTAAACGCAACATATCACCTACAACCGGTAAAAAATTATTAATGAAAGGTTTGCCTTCGGCTAAAGGATTTCCTTCTTTGCCTGTGGCTAATTGGAAGGGACGGGCATTAGGAACACCTGTATTAAATATTGGCCAAAGATCAACTGACCTTGGTTTTCCAGGTCCGGGTAAAAGAAGATCTCTATATGGTCCGGCTAATACCGTTCCTGCAGCTTGTGCAACAGTTAAACCATATAACCCGTTTTGACCATTTCCGAAACCAAAGGCTCCTAATGAATTCTTTTGAATACGAAGAGCTTTTAAAGCAGGAACTGCTGTACCAAATTTTGCATCATCCATGTACAACGCTAATTCCGGATTGTAAAAATTATTTCCAAAGCGGCTGATTTGTTGACCTGCATCCTGGTAAGGAGTTTGGCTATTATAATAATCTTTATCAGCAAATGGATTGATTGCCTCGTTAGTTAAAGGCATGCCTAACCTTGAAACCTGCACCCAATCACCATGATAACCTGATTGACCCGGGTTGGTTTCGCTAAGCACTTTAATTTTTTGCCTGCTTGCTGAAGCCCAAACACCAATCACATAATCAGGATCAAGAATGTTTTTTTTCTGATCGTTGTTTTTATGATTTTTTTGTAAAGTTTCAATAGGAATTTCTAACGCAAGTGTTGAAACATTTTTGCATTGAAGATGATCCTGGGCATGAGTGCCATCAGTTCTTGGTGCATCTCCTAAATCAAAAATGCCCCCAAGGTCTGCAAAGAACGGATCATCAACAGGGCCTGCAAAAACAGTTTCACCTGTGCCTGCATGCATTATTCCTTTATTAAATAGCTCGTGATAATCACTGGCTCCTAAACCCACAGGAGAATGAATTGAACGAGGGCCAACGTTTGGTGGAGGAACTATGCCGTTTTCAAGTATAGTTGTCCATTTTCCATCCATGTATCTTTCAAGTGTATAGGTTTCCTTTTGATTTTCTTTCCCTAATCTTTCATGAAAAAATGTAGTAGGATCTTCATCTTTTTTATTAAAGCTAAAACGGTAAGTGATGTCGTCACCTTTTGTTGCAGCATTGTTCTTTATGTGTATTTCATAACGAACATGTTCGCCAAAGTTGGCGTAGATAGGGCCATCCTCAGGAAGCTGACCTGGAATGTAATTGCAGATAATTACGATTTTGTCGGAATTGCCTGGACTTTTAAAGGCGTACACATCAGTGTTGTCCGCTAAAGGATCATACGCAATCATGGGTGCTTCTCTGTGACTGGAAGACATCAGTACTGCCGAAAAAATGGACAAGGATGCAATACCTGTAATCCATTTTAACCGTAACCGGGTAAAAGTTGTTTTTTTCATTTTAAAATGTTTTTGTGATAAATAATAAAACCAATAAGCTTTGGCTGTTAACAGGAATACAGGATGTTAAGACTGCTTAAAAGATAAAAGTGAGAACAAGCATCAATTAC
>CAXSEB010000090.1:0-2563 GCA_964235805.1 uncultured Chitinophagaceae bacterium
TGGCCTGCGGGGTGGCAATGGTGTTATACTGGTTAACATGGCACACACCCGAAAAGATCTTCCGCTTAACAATAGTAACCTGCAAACATTTTATGCTAAGGGCATTTCTACACCGTCTTTGTATCCTTCTGTTAATTATGACAACAAGGAAATTAAATCGTCTTCTGACTTTGATAATCGTTCTACTATTTTTTGGGATGGAAGTGTTTTAACGGGCACAGATGATCACCAAAACCTTAGTTTTTTTACCAATGATGTGTCAACTGCTTACAAAATCACGATAAGTGGTATTACTGTTCATGGAGATATAATTTATAAAACACTGAGTTTTAACAGCAAATAAAAAAATGCTTAAACGCAGTTAAATGAATTATAGCGAAGTCAACTTTAAATCTTTTTAATTTTTGAATTGCAGGATATAATCTGACAAGTATTAACCTTTGTCAAAATCGTTTTTTGGTAAACTTTACACTAATGTTGATGTATTAGTAATGGTACTTTTAAGTTTATTTCTATACTTCAACGAATTTTCATTATCAGTTATAAGCAGTTGCTGATCGGCCATCCATTCATTCATTCGTTTAATCGCCGCTTTCAACTGAGATTCGTTTAACTGGCTGATGGCAGTCTGTCTTCGATCTAAATGTTTATACCAGCAATCATTGAAAAGCCAATCTAAAATAATCCTGTTAAAGCAATGATTATGCTTAACAGGATATACATACTTACCAGGAAGACTGTCATTAATGAGCGTCTTAAATATTGAAATCAACTCTTTCATTGGTGGATAAATCAGTTTTGAAGTAAGTCTTTTTAAGCAAGTGATTTATTGTCAACGATCCAGGAAGTATTGTCGGAACAACTTAATTTCTTGCCGTTCAGTCTCGATATATTTTTCAAATATTCTATCGTTTACCTGCGTTTTTAACGCTGATATTCCAGCATCAATCAGCCGAATGCCTTTGTCAGTGAGCAACACATTATCAAAATATAATCCGTTTAATCCTGATGGCCGCCGAATATCCCGATGAACAAATCCTGCCATGTGCAGTTGTTTCAGTTCATCCTCAAAAACATCGCACCAAAGCTCACGTTTTTCCACTTCGTAGGCTCGATAATCTATTGCAAATATTCGCTCCATTATTAATTTTTCGGCTTGTAAGGTTTCATCAAATTCCAATCGGATAAACCGTACAAGCAAGCCATTTACCGAGTTAGCAAATTTCAATTTTTCCGCTTCAGATCCAATGTCAGAGCGAGTGTCGCCTGTAAATAACTTGGCTGCTTCTGTTTCAGAAACCGCCAGTACTATATTATTATTTCCCGAAGAAAGACGACGTGGATATTTCATAACCAATTATGTATTCAAGTATCTTATACTCTTTTTGTGGCACGTTTGGCAACCTTCTTTTTATTTTTTGCGCCTGTTGAAGAATCATTTTTAAAGCCCTTCAATGCTTCTTTCAATTGTTCGATATAAACCGTTGCATCGTTGCTTTCAAAACCATTTGTGTTTATTGAAGCATCTGTTACTTTTTGAAAAATTTTTTTAGTTCTTGTTTTAAATGAAAGAGCATCTGTTAAAAATTGTAACTGTTCTATCAAATTGGCTGCCTTAAATAGTGAACTACTATTTTGCGACACAACATTAATATCCGGAATAAGTGAATCTAATGCTTGATGATTTTTGATATTTTTTAAATCTAACAACAACAAGCATATTTTAATACCAGCTATTAAATCCAGATTTAATTTACCTTCTGGCTCTTCCAAAGATTTCATCAGCTGGTTAAGTTCATTTTGAACTTCCGTTACATGAGGAAGTGTATATTGATAAATTCCATCTGCAGGTTTTCCCCAACGTCTTTTGCCATACAAAACCAATATACTTTCAATCTCAATATAGTTAATGTAAAAAGTTATTTTGTTATGACTAGTATCGATTGATTCGGCTTTATGGTAATAAGATGCGGCTTCTTTGTATGCTTTAATTTTTTGAGTTTCAATTGCAAGTAACATTGCTTTTCGCTTGAAGCAATTTGCTATAAGATTTAACCGTTCAGCCGTTTCACCTGTACGCAATAAAGCTTTGGCATCCAGGATTACTTCATTCATTTTTGATAGAAGCTCTTTTTGTTCATGTGGTGATGACATGAAATCCTGTACATATTTTTTCGATCTTATGTCACAATATTTTTCCATGCTGGAAACGGAAAATTTAGCATCTTCCATCTTTAGCAATTGCTCAAACTTTGAAATGGCTGAATCAAATTCATTTAGTTCTGCATCAGCCAATGCTTCCATTTCTGTTATTACAGCATTCCTTAAACCCGATGTGTCAATCGCTTTAGAAATTTCATTCAATTTATTTAAGCTATCAATAGTGGAGGTTCCATTTATTTCTAATTGATTAAGCAGGTTATACAGATCGATTTCTGCTTCTTCAGCAATTACATAAACCGGAGCAGATTTTTTTGTTTCCGGTTCCTGCAATCGTAACTTATAGAAAGGATCGCCATAACATTGGTAAGCCCCCCAGGTATTATATGCGCCGTATTTATTG
>CAXSEB010000090.1:2573-7950 GCA_964235805.1 uncultured Chitinophagaceae bacterium
GCGAAATCTTCATAAACTTTCTTTCTTGCAATATGTACAGCGTCGCCAAAAGTATGTCCAAGAAACATGTTTTCATAAAATGATTTGGTAAACTCATAAGCCGCTGTATCATCAACTGCCCACCCGGCCGTTATTACAGCCTTAACACCATTTATTATAAGCTGGGTGCCTATGTTAGCGGCAAGCTTATACCGCTTACTGTAATACTCTTCGGCCGTACCTTTTGTTTTACCAAGAAAACAACAATTTACAAACACGAGTTCCGGCACAGAACTCATTTGTATTATTTCCCGTGATGAGAGATAGACGTTCTCTCCTATCACCATTCCTGAACTTTCCGGTACATTTTCGTTAAACACGCCGTGCCCGGCAAGATGGATTATTTTGTAGTCGTCCTGGAAAAGCGCTTTAATGATCTCAGATGAAGAACCTTTTGATATATGTGAAACTGTGAAACTTTTATCATTTAAAATATCCTGTACCAATTTACCTTCTTTAAAAGCACCCGGCAGATCCGGGGCAAACCCGTTTAATTCAGGCTCGCTAATAATTAGTGCGTTGGGCCTGGAAACATCTTTTATAATTACTCTGTATTCATCTGTGGCTAACTGGCGTATCATGCCAGCGTTTACGGAAAGCGGCCGGGCCTCCGCAGCATCATCCTGCAGCAATTCCCATGGATACTCTGCTGTAACGGTATCCAATATTAAATTGATGTTGCACTGTTTATTTAATTGCTCCTTAAAGTCGTTTGGTATAAGCAATTCAAAAATTGTTTTAGCCAAACCAGCAGACCATTCATCACTGGTAGAAATGTCATCAATTAGTTCTTCTACAATATTAGTGCTGCTGATCAGCTCACGCATCTCTTCCCTTGCACCTCCGGTTGATGCACTAAATTGTAAGCGACGTATTGTATGTTCATTGTTGTTACTGCTATCTTTGTTGTCTACAACATTTTTTATTGTTATACGATTCCACCAGTCTTCAGACGCTTCATGTGGCATGCGCCGTGCTCTTCCGGGCAACAACTTGATGTTAGCACCTGGCGTTATCTTTAAAGCTTTGTTTTGCTCATCTCCAATTCTTGTTAATGAATAAAAACAGCTTAATGCAGTGTCTTCGTACTTTTCTATAAATTCTATATCTTCTATTAAACGGGCATTATTACTATGAAGCTTTTTTATTTTATCATTGGCTTTTTGAACTCCTTCTATAATAGCCTGTATTGAATTAGTTATAGATAGGCCACCATAACCGCAACCAATGATAAGTGAAGAAATACCTTTTAAAATCTTGGCAGAACCTTGTGCCGGCTGGGCATTTAATTTAAGTAGATAGTTTGCAACACCTTGTTCTATTGTAATTGAAAGCTGGAAAGCAGTTAATGTGCCTGGTTTACCAAGCCCTGTAATAATAGCTCCTTTATAGTTGTTATTAGCCGGAAGAACAACTTCACTTGTGCCAATTGCGCCGGGATATAAATTTAACTGGTTCCTTTTTTTTAACGCCCCCTCCAGATGATTATCTATTGCATTTTCTGCATATAAAATTCCATCCCCTTCAAAATGTCCGGCAAGTATTGGATAAGAAGCGTATAAGAGGTCTCCGTTGCTAATTGTAATACTTAACGGTGTTTCCGTGATTTGTACTTTTGGGGATTTTTTGGACAAGCCTAAAATAGCAGCTTCAATACCTTGCTCTGATGTATCAAAATCGTAAACATCAGGTGTTTTAAATATTTTTTCTTCTCCGCGAACAACTGGTCTTTGTTTGCTTAAAAGGTTTGTTTGTCCATGTTCTAAAATTTCACCAATACCCTTAAACATTGACCTGTCGTTAGCCAGTTCACCATGAGTTACATTCACATAATACACGCTATCATCTGCTATCATTTGCTTTGGTATTCCAGATTCCCATGTTACACTTTGATCACCTTCCGCTGTACTTAAAAAAACCAATTTCTTTATGCCATCAGTTTCTTCAATACGATAGCCGCAAGGAGTTGCATCATCTTTACCGGCGATGTAAACTGCATTTGCAAAATTTATTTCGAGTGCTTTTTCGTTTACTTCATTTTTATAACTTCCAAAATCTTTAAGTAGTTTATCTGCAGGTACAGGCCAGGTTTTATCTTCAAAAGCATCTGTCATTTCTTTCCATGTTGCCAGTTTTTCAAAGTTATAATTTGGATTATTGTTATTAAGTGGAAGAAGGCTAAGCAAGCCCTGCATCTGTGAAAACACCTTAAGTAGTTCACGTTTGTTATGACGTATATCAATTAAGCTTAGCTTTTTAATTATATTGTCTTTTCCAAACAATACATAAGGTATCCTGAAAGACCCGCCCATCGGAGCTCCCAAAAAGATCACTTTAAAGCCCGGCAACTGGTTAAGCTGTTTCCATTTACCCGGATACTTTATGATAAAATCTCTTACCAAAACCCCGCCCATAGAGTGAGCAATAATTTTTATTGGTTGATTATACTTTATCAATTCATCAATGGAATGTTTCAGCACATCAGCAACTTCGGTCAACTGTAGCCGCCAGTCGAATGGCAATATGGCTACATCATAACTACCAGATAAAAAATCTTTCAGCTTTTTGTACGATGTTTTTACAATTGATTTTGGCGTGTAATCATGTATATCCTGCAGGTCAACCAAATGCCCGGTTACAAACTTCCAATAATTAATCCATAGCAGTTCTCTTTTGCTTCCAATGTTAGAACCCATAATACCAGGAAGTAAAATGACAATTGGGCGTTTACCTGTTATGATATCCGGATAAAGCTCACCACCTTCAATTAATGCCCTTGAAGACTGCAAAACCGTTGCAGGAACAAACTCCGTGAAACCAGGTACAGGCTCGCCTTCCAGGGTTTTTAAGGCAGTGAGTATTGCATCAGTTGTCTTTTTATTTTTAAAATAATGAAAGTGATCAACGTTATCTGCTTCATCTAAAAAATATTGCACCCGTGAATGCCTTATAGTTCCCAAATACATTGAATGGCTATTAACCACAAGGTCATTATCTTGTAAGAAAAATAATTTAGCAGCAATAATTTTTAGCGCTTTTAAATTAAAGTTCATGACGCTATTGCCTGATATTATGACAAGCGGAGCGTCAATTGAATCAGTTGTGAACGGATTATTCAAGGCTTTGATAAAAGGCGACTCAGGGTTCATAGCCTCAATGCCGGGCAGTACTTTAGTATCATCTTTTATATGGATTACTGCAGCAATAAGATCTCTGAATGAAGTAAACACCGGGTTGGCTGCAACGCCGGTAATTAATCCAGTAAGATTAGCAATCACATTAAAATAGATATCCATTCTTTTAGATGCAAGCACTGTTCCGGCCGCAGGGCATGCAACTCTTACATATCTTATTACACGGATATTTTTATGCTTTAATATTTCATCTATCTTCTCTATATTAATTACATCAGCAACACGTTTTTCTTTTTTAAGACTTTCAATTTCTTCAGGAGTAAATCCTCTTTTACTTTCATCAGCATTGCAAAAGCGGCAAAGCACGTCTCCTATCAATCCACCACGGGAGTGAGTAATTATATGAAGTGAAATATTACCCGGCAATTTATCTGCTAACTCCAGTGTGTTTTCTAACGGGCTTTTTGTGAGGCTTTCGTGCTGAAAAGCAAGAATGTTACTTCCATAAGTTTGAAAGATATATTGCCAAAGTTCAGTGTTAATCATACTGCCAAACGATCCATCCGTTGATGAAGCAGTTCCATGTATAAAAAGCAAATAAGGCTTATCATTTTGAGCCGGCGAGAAATCTAAAAGTTTAAAATCAGTGTTTAAATTGAATAACCCAATCCGGTTATTTAACTGTTTTTTTTCAAAGTCTCTGGCTGCCTTTTCAACTGCTATGGCTACACCTTTTTTAGTGAAAATATTAATAATCTTTATTGCGATCTTATCAATTATGCCTCTGTTTGTATCGGTTATTGTTAAGGCTTGCGGAATTTCAAAAGCATTTTCTACTGAACGATTTATTGCTGCTGCTTCCGGAAAGAGTTCATCAACAGATGTATTTCCACAGAGCCACGAGGTGTTATCTTCAAAAATAAATTCTGCTATTTTATCATCACCTAATTCCACTTTATGTAAAGCATTAAAGCCACGTGATGAGCCTGATATTATATAAGAATTCTGCAGTACAAGGGGACCTCCTCCGGGCCGATTCCCGGCAACGGTTTCCAACTTTTCACCTCTAATAGTAAGGTTCTTTATTTTCATGGTGATGGGTGTTGCAGAATACTAAGAAGATGCAGGTTATAAAAATAAATATTGTCAGTGTAATTAAAGCATTTTATGTTCAATGCTTTAACAACGAGCACTTGCAAAAGGATTGCCGTGCAAACCTGAATTATAACATTTGATTATCTTAATTTAATATCAGGCGGCATTATTTTGCATACTACATTGTTTACTTAGTTTTGCATCTCAACAATATATCTGAAAAGATTCGTAAAAATATTATACAAGTCGCTGCTGGCAATACTTTTGCTAATTGCTGCAATTTGGTTATTACTTCAAACAACTTTTTTTCAAAACTGGATTGTGGCCAGGGTAACTGCCAAGCTCTCTAAAAATTTACACACTAAAGTTTCCATAAAGCATGTTGATTTTGAATTATTCAATAAAATGCTGTTGCAAAATACTTTGCTTCTGGATAAAAAAAATGACACATTACTTTACGCCGGCACTGCTAAAGTGAATATAACCGATTGGTTTTTTATTAAAGATAATATTGTATTAAAATACGTTGGTCTTGATGACGGTTTTATCAACCTGAACCGTAAAGACTCGCTTTGGAACTACCAGTTTTTGCTTAATTACTTTGCAGGGCCAAAGAAAGTAAGAAAGGATACGGCTAAGAACAATATGAGTCTGGATGTAAAAATAGTTGAACTAAACAGGTTCAGGATATTACAACAAGATAAATGGATAGGCCAGGATCTGCTGGTGTCGTTGAAAGAACTAAATCTTTATACAGATGACATTAATCTTAACAATAATCTTATCAAAATAAATACGCTTGTCTTAAACCAACCTGTTTTCTCACAGTATAATTATACCGGTTTAAGACCAGCCCGTAAAACCACGCCTGATTCAGCTAAAGATAACTTAGGTAAGAACCAGACAAGTCTGCAATGGAACCAGGACGATTGGAAGTTTGCCATAAAAGACCTGCAAATAAAAGATGGCAGTTTCGTGTTAGATCAGTTTACAAACAGGCGGCCATTCGTTAATCTCTTTGACGACCATCACATTAATTTTACTTCAATAAATGGCAGTATAAAAAACTTTGAACTTATAAAAGATACACTTAAAGCGGAGGGTGACAT
>CAXSEB010000091.1:0-6297 GCA_964235805.1 uncultured Chitinophagaceae bacterium
TGTGTGAGTTACAGGTATTTTTAAGCGAAGTATATCAAACCAGCGCATTCCTTCGTGAATAAACTCGGCCCTTTTATAATATAAAATGGTTTTAATTAAAGCATCCTGAACGCTGCTGGTGTTAAAAACATTTCTAATTCTAGCTTCAGTTATTGCATTAGTTAAAGGATTATAATTGTTGATCCTGGTGCTTGCATATGTATTAAGATTAGCAAGCGCACTGGCAGTGTTACCAACATATGCATAAGCTTCTGCCTGGTTAAACAACACTTCTTCGGTAGTAAATAAAGGCACCATCACATACGCATCGCCAATGTCTGCATTTACAGAAACTTTTACAAAGTATTCGTCAATTTTAGGTACAAGTGCATGGGTGCCCTCACTAATTGAATATTGAGCAAAAGCAAGATTGCCGCCTGTTATAGGATCAGGTCTTGGGAAGATCTCATTTTCCTTTGCCGGATCTACACCGTAACGGTTTTGATAGTAATTACGGGCCCAAAGCGATTTTGTTTCCACTAACAGCAGGTTTGCAGGTTCAGTCGCCTTAGCATATATCTTAAACAATTCTGAAACATCAGTTATGTTTTTATATGTTGTGTTCCAGCCACGTAAATTAGGTCCATAATTATTACCAGGGATTGATTCAGCAGCGTATTGAATTACTTTATTGTAATCTTTTTTAAACAAATAAAACCGGGTGGCAAACGCATAGGCAGCCGAACGATTGAAATGATATTTAGGTACATTATAATTCTTGTCTTGTATTAATGGCAATCCCTGCAATAGATCCTTTTCTATCATGTCATAAACATACTGTACTGTTTTTCTTTCATATTGTTTTATAAAGACCGTTTCAGGTTCAGTTACATAAGGTATACCGGGGTCTGTTGACGCGGTTGCCGGGTCATAAAATTTAGAAAAGAAGGTTACCAACATAAAATGAGCATAAGCCCGTGCTAACAATGCTTCACCTTTTTGTGCGTTGTAATCAGCGGTATCAGTGACCTGGCTGATTGTTTGTAAAGCCTGGTTTGCGGCTGCAATTGCGGAGTAACATCCATACCAATAAAACTCGGGAGAATCTTCCTGGTTTTCCCGTGTATCGAGAAAAAAGTAAGGATCATGAACCCTGTTATCGTTGCCTCCATTACCAATATCCGTTACATTATCAGACATTGATTCAGCAAAGCATTGATAATTTCCACGCGGATACGCGGTACCAAGTAATTCCGAAACTTTTTCAGGAGTATTAATTTTAGCCCTGTTATCCGGTTCCTTATCCAATAATTTATTACAGCTTAAGCTTATAGTTAAAAGAGCACTCCAAAAAATATAAAAGATTGTTTTGTTCATTGCTTTATAAATTACAATCCGGCTTTTAATGAAAGAGTAAATTGCTTTTGAATTGGTTGTGCTACGCCACCTGTATTGAAGAACTCAGGATCTTGTCCCTTCAATTTTTTATCAGAATAAATTAACCATGGATTTGCAGAAACTGCGGTTAAAGAAAGAGATTTAAACGGCGTTCTTTTTAAAATATTTTCAGTTAAATTGTAACTAAGAGAAACCGATTTTAGTCTCACAAAACTGCCATCAGCAACTCTTTCAGTAGAATAGTTATAATTGTTGTATGGATAACTGCCACTTCCACTTATAAGGTAACTTTCATAAGCGCCTAAAACTGAAGGAACATTGGTTTTAGCTTCATCTCCCGGCATTATCCACCTGTCAATATTCTCTTTTGGCAATGCATCAAAATCTGAATAGGTTGTTTTAAAAGCAGGGTACAACCTAATTTTATTGCCTGCCTGGTAAGTAACAAAGATGTTCAAAGAAAGGGCTTTATAAGAAAACGTATTTGAAAATCCACCGGTAAATTTTGGATCAACTGAACCTTCAAATACAAGATGTGAAATATCCTCATCTTGCAAATACACATTTGAACTTGCTTCACCTTTTTCATTTATGAATGTAGGTACACCATTTAAATGACCTAAGCCAGTATATTTTATGGAAAATAAACTATTAACCGGATAGCCTTCTGTATTGCCACCTTCAGCCTTTACAAGGTCAAAAATAATCGGGTGGTTCTTGGCATTGGTTATCCTGGTTGTATTGTAACCGAAGGTGAGGTTCGTTCTCCAGCCCCAGTTTTTTGCTCTGATAATTTGTCCGCCGATTAATGCCTCGGCACCATGGGCTTTCATATCAGCATAATTAGCCGCTTTAATTGATTCACCACCAATTCCACCAGTCTTAATAAGACTTATCAAATCAAAACTTTTTCTTTGATACACATCAAAGCTCATGTTAACTCTTTGCCCAAATAAACCGGCATCCAGGCCGATGTTGGTTTGATAATTTTTTTCCCAGGTAAGATCAGAATTTTCAAGATGTGGTATTTGAATGACAGATTCTCTTTCTGTGGGAAATGTTCTGTTTGTAGTTTGGCTGTTTAGCACAGTGCTTGAGTTTGTAGCAGGGCCAAGACTCGCAGTTAATCCATAACTGGCACGCAACTTTAGATAATCTATTGCATGAATATTTTGCATGAAATTCTCTTCTTCAATGTTCCATGCACCACCAAAACTCCAGGTAGGCAACCACCTGGCATCTTTTGATGATCCTAATTTATTTGAGCCATCATAGCGCACTGTTCCATAAAGATTGTACTTCTTGGCGTAAGTATATTGAGCATTTAGATAGAAAGCTGCGAACCGGTCAAAATTCTTACTCATCTCATAGTATGGAAAACTCGATTCAATTGTTTGCTTTAAAATCCGGTAGTCCACAAAGGGAATCCCTCCGTTCTCATATTGATAACCATAACCGGTGTTTGAAAAGTCTTGCCTGTCGGCAGATTTTACCTGTTGACCCAGCAAAATATTTACGGTATGAACACTGTTAAAAGTGTTAGCATAAGTAACGCTGTTCCTTATATCATACGACACGAGTTTATCTTCGGTTCGATTATAAAAACCACCAAATGGCAATACTACCACGGGCTCAGCTGCAGGGTTGTCGGGATCTTTATATAAAAACTTATTTCTTTCTGCAATAGTTGAATTTTGATTGGCTCTGTAAGCGTTTGCCATATTAGCATTTTCAGTTATCTGGTGTTCACGTGAAGACTTTACATAACGGATAGCTCCAATAAAATCGTAATGCAAATGATTAGTTAACTTATATCCAAGCTCGCCTTGTAATTTCAGGTCGATTACATTTATATCAAGGGAATTGTTTGCCAATTCATTTATGATATTAAACGGCGCAAAGTTTCTTCTAAAATATTCAAGGTTGCCATTGTCATCGTATGCCGTTAATGTGCGGCTTGTATTTAAGGCGTAGCTGAATGGGTTTATATCGAAATCCCTGTCGTATGCGCCGGTAACCGGGTTACTTACACGGCTTAATGCACCTGGAGCTTTTTGCTGCCGTACAGAAGCAACTGTTGTAAAACCGGCCGTTAGCCTGTCAGTAAAATTGTAATTGTTTCTAAAATTTAAAGTGTACCGTTTTACATTATCTGCAATCGTCCAGCCGGCATCATTATAAAAACTTGTCGAGAAAAATGTTTGAGATTTATCAGTTCCGGTTGATATACTTAAAGAATGTTCCTGTGTAAGAGAATTTCTAAAAAGGATATCAAACCAGTCAGGATTTGCAAGTGCATAATGTTTTAGAAAACCAGACTTAGCCTCTGTAGTGTTTTGTAAGCGAAAATTTCCATTTGCATCTGGAATATTTATATAATCGTACATCTTTCCATACACACCATAAGCCGCGTCACTAAGAATATCCGAATTCAATAATCCTTTACGTTCAAGTTCGGCCAATACTGACATTTGCTGCGCAGAATTCATGATGTTATATTCACTGTATTGCGGTTTTAATTGAGTACTAAAGTTACCTGTATAAGATATAACAGGTTTCCCCGCCCTTCCCTTTTTTGTAGTGATTACAACAACTCCATTCATAGCCCTTGCACCATATAACGCAGTGGCAGCAGCATCTTTCAATATATCAAAGCTCTCAATGTCATTCGCATTTATACCAGCTACAGAAGAACCTAATAAAGTTGTAGGATCTCCGCTTGATAATTGATCGTTTGAAATGTTGATGATATCTTCAAGCACAACACCATCTACAACCCAAAGAGGCTTATTTTATAGAAGTGGCTCCGCGGATGCGAACTTTTGGAGCGCTGCCAAATGTACTGGAAACGTTTTGTACAGATACGCCTGCAGCCCTGCCCTCAAGCATACGGCTAACATCTGCTACACCATCTATCTTAACATCTGAAGCTTTTAATGTAACTGCAGCCCCTGTGAATTTTTTCCTGTCAATTTGCTGAAAGCCTGTAATTACCACTTCTCCAAGGCTTTTAGAAGAAGCTACTAACCTGATGGCAACTGAATTTAATCCGCGAATGTTGACGGTTTGGTTTGCAAACCCTATAGATGAAACTTCAAGTTGAGTGGCGTTTGCAGGCACTGATAAAGAAAAGGTTCCATCTGATTTAGTAATTACATATAAATTATTGGAAAGCACCCGGATTGTAGCACCTACAAGTGCACTGCCATTTTCATCCGTAACCTTACCGGTGATCACGTGAGTTTGAGCGAATAAAATCGAATAAGAAATACAAAGAACTACCAGCAAAAACAGTTTTCTCATAAACTCCGGAGATTTAGTTTGAAAGTTACACCATAATAAGAAAATAAAGCCAAGCCCTTGAAATAAAGACATGTTATACTTCTTAAATGTTGCTGCTATTGATACATTTCTTTTTAGAAACGTGAATCTTTTAAAAGATAAAAACCCCGTTAATTACAACAGGGTTTTATTGAGTTTGATATTATAAAGAAGTTTAACCTTCTACTTTTATTTTACCTTTTTGTTTGGCTATTACTTCTTCCGCAACATTATTAGGTGCAGGCGCATAATGACTGAATTCCATTGTTGATGTAGCACGACCGCTTGATAAAGAGCGAAGTTGTGTAACATATCCAAACATTTCACTTAATGGAACTTTTGCTTTAATAACCTGAACACCGTGCTTACTGTCCATGCCTTCCAACATACCACGCCTGCGGTTAAGATCACCGGTTACATCACCCATATACTGATCAGGCGTTAGTACTTCTACCTTCATTATCGGTTCCAATAATACTGGTTTGGCCTTTCTGGCTGATTCTCTAAAACCACCTTTGGCACATAATTCAAATGACATTGCATCAGAATCCACTGCGTGAAATGAACCATCAAAAACCCTGACTTTCATACTTTCCATTGGGTAACCGGCCAGCACACCAGTATTCATAGAAGATTCAAAGCCTTTTTGAATAGCAGGAACAAATTCTTTTGGAATTGACCCGCCAAATAAACCATTTACAAATTGAAAATTTCCTTTCCCTTCTTTTATAAATTCTTCATCCGCAGGACCTATTTCAAAAACGATGTCCGCAAATTTTCCACGGCCACCAGTTTGTTTTTTTAGTGTTTCCCTATGTTCTATAGTTTGATTGAAAGCTTCTTTGTAAGCCACCTGTGGAGCACCCTGGTTTATCTCTACTTTAAATTCCCTTTTCATTCTATCCACAATAATTTCAAGATGCAATTCACCCATACCACTCAATATAGTTTGCCCTGTTTCATCATCTGTTTTAACTCTTAATGTAGGATCTTCTTCTACCAGTTTTGAGATTGCCATACCCATTTTGTCAACATCAGCCTGTGTTTTGGGTTCCACTGCAACCGATATTACCGGTTCAGGGAAAGTCATGCTTTCAAGAGTGATCGGGCTTTTTTCATCACAAAGAGTATCGCCGGTTTTAATATCTTTAAATCCCACGGCTGCTCCAATGTCTCCGGCTTCAATATAATCAACCGGGTTTTGTTTGTTGGCATGCATTTGCATGATTCGTGATATCCTTTCATTTTTGCCGGTACGGGTATTTAAAACATATGAGCCAGAATCAAGCCTTCCGCTATAAGCCCTAAAAAATGCCAGTCGACCCACAAAAGGATCTGTCATAATTTTAAATGCCAATGCAGAAAATGGCTCTTTGGGATCTGCATGACGAAGAAGTTCCTCACCGTTATCTGGATTAACTCCTTTAACTGCTTCTATATCTAATGGACCAGGCAAATACCTGATAATTGCATCCAAAGCAGTCTGTACGCCTTTATTCTTGAAAGAAGATCCACACATCATTGGGATAATAGAAATATCAATTGTTGCCTTTCTCATGGCAGCATGTATCTCGTCTTCTGTAATTGTATTAGGATCGT
>CAXSEB010000091.1:6307-7745 GCA_964235805.1 uncultured Chitinophagaceae bacterium
GAATTTCTCTAATAAATGTTCATCATAATCAGCCACTGCTTCTATTAAATGTTGCCTCCATTCATTTACTTCGTCAATCATATCTTCGGGAATGGGCACTTCTTTATAGGTCATACCTAAAGTTGCATCATCCCAAACCATCCCCTTCATAGTAACCAAATCCACCACACCTTTAAAATTATCCTCAGCACCGATAGGTAATTGAAGAGGAACAGCTTTAGCGCCCAGCATTTCCTTTATTTGCTTCACAACATTTAAAAAATCTGCACCTGCTCTATCCATTTTATTTACAAAACCTATTCTTGGAACTTTATAGCGGTTAGCCTGGCGCCAAACAGTTTCAGACTGAGGCTCAACACCACTTACCGCATCAAATAAAGCAAGCAAGCCATCAAGAACCCGCAGTGAACGTTCAACTTCCACGGTAAAATCTACGTGACCTGGAGTATCAATAATATTGAACTTGTATAATTTGCTGTCAGCATTTTTTACACCTTGTGTTGTTGGAAAATTCCAAAAACAAGTAGTAGCTGCAGACGTAATGGTAATGCCTCTTTCCTGCTCCTGAGCCATCCAGTCCATTGTTGCGGCACCGTCGTGTACTTCACCGATTTTATGATTAACACCTGTGTAATATAAAATCCGCTCCGTTGTAGTGGTTTTGCCCGCATCAATGTGTGCAGCAATTCCAAAGTTTCTTTGATATCTTAAGTCCGCCATATTTATGTTTGTTTTTTGATTGTTATTTTATAGAAGCACAAGCTTTGTAAATGATCTTTTGTTCAACTTATTGGTTGCCGGGAGCGAATTCTGATGTTATAATTGGTTTTTTAAGAGGCACAAATCTACAAATTTTTAGTGAAGATTAACCATTTATCAAACGAATAACAACAGTTTCACAAATGAAAAATCCCTTCTTACTAGCAAGGGATTCTTTGTAATATTATTTGTATGAGATCAGATTCTAAAATGCGCAAATGCTTTGTTTGCGTCGGCCATACGATGAGTGTCTTCTTTCTTTTTAAATGCAGCACCTTCACCTTTACTTGCGGCAACAATTTCATTGGCAAGTTTTTCGGCCATGCTTCTGCCATTTCTGTCGCGGCTAAAACGTATCAGCCACTTTATGCTTAAAGAAATCTTTCTATCTGCACGCACTTCCGCAGGAATCTGAAAAGTAGCTCCACCGATACGGCGGCTTCTTACTTCTACAGAAGGCGTAACGTTTGACAAAGCTCTCTTCCAGATTTCATATCCATCTTCGCCGGAAATTTTTGAGACCCTTTCTATAGCATCGTAAAAAATATTATAAGCACCGCTTTTTTTGCCTTGCCACATAATATTGTTTACAAAACGGGTAACCAACTTATCGTTAAACTTTGGATCTGCTGCTAATGGAAGCTTTTTTGCCTGTGCTTTACGCATTCTTTATTAATTT
>CAXSEB010000092.1:0-7741 GCA_964235805.1 uncultured Chitinophagaceae bacterium
CCTGATAATTATGTGCGGCATTTTTGCTTACAGCAAGCTGCAGACGTCGCTGTTTCCGGAGATAACTTTTCCTAAAATAAAAATTATTGCCGATGCAGGTTTACAACCTGTTAATAAAATGATGGTGACTGTAACAAGGCCATTGGAAAGCGCCATTAAACAAATACCAGATCTTATAACTATAAGAAGCACTACCAGCAGGGGGAGTTGCGAAATATCAGCATATATCGACTGGAACGCAGATGTAGACTTAAGCCAGCAGCGCATTGAATCAAGAATCAATGAAATAAGAAATTTGCTGCCACCAGAAGTACAGATAACAGTGGAAAAAATGAATCCATCTATTTTGCCTGTAATGGGTTATTCACTGGAGAGCCATAATCTTTCACCAATAGATTTGAAAGAGCTTGCCACATTTACCATAGTGCCGTATCTGTCACAAGTGGATGGCGTTTCCAAAGTGGGTGTTGTTGGCGGCAAGCAAAAAGAGTATTGGGTGCAGCCTGACCTGCAAAAAATGAGTTCTCTTTCTATAACACCTGACGTAATAAATAATGCTTTAAGCCAAACTAATTTTGTAAAATCAAATGGCTATTTAGCAGACCAAAGATTTTTGTATTTAACGGTTACAGATGCAACAATACAATCGCTGGAAGACCTGAAAAATATTGTTATCAGCAACAACGGTAAAAGAATAGTTCAGTTAAAAGATTTTGCAACAATTGGCGTTAAAGAAGGTGTTGAATATACCAAGATAAATGCAAACGGTAAAGATGGATTGCTGATAGCAATTGTAAAACAACCGAACACTAATCTTATTGATCTTTCAAACAGGATGAAACAAAGAATTGCTTCTCTTAAAAGCATTCTTCCTCAAGGCGTTACTATTAAGCCCTATTATATACAGGCTGACTTTGTAAATGAATCTGTAAAAAGTGTAACAGATAGTTTATGGGTTGGTCTTGCATTGGCAATAATTGTAGCAATAATATTTCTGCGTTCCTTTAAGGCAAGTTTTGCCATCCTTATTACAATACCTGTTACGCTGTGTTTAACACTGATTGTTCTGTATGTTATAGGTTACACTTTAAATATCATGACGCTTGGCGCAATCGCTGCTGCCATTGGTTTAATTATAGATGATGCAATAGTTGTTGTAGAACAGATACATCGCACACATGAAGAGCATCCGGGTGAACCTTACAAAGTTATTGTACAGAAGGCGGTGCATTATTTGTTCCCGGCTATGCTAGGCTCGTCTATAAGTACTATAGTAATATTTATTCCCTTTATGCTGATGACGGGTGTAGCAGGCGCTTACTTCAATGTAATGACCAACACAATGATCATCACATTGGTCTGTTCTTTTTTTGTATCATGGATAGGTTTACCGGTTATCTATTTATTGTTGTCAGGCAAAAATGCTTCAGTAAAACAAGGTATTTCTAGCAAAAAAAAACCTGTTATTCATAAGGTGAAAAAACAGCAATGGGTATCCTTTTTTATTTTCAGACCTTATATCAGTTTTATTTTAGCCGGCATTCTCATCTTGCTGATCGTTTTAATTCTTCCCAAACTTCAAACAGGTTTTTTACCTGAGATGGATGAAGGCAGTATTGTGTTAGACTACAGCTCGCCGCCGGGCACTTCGCTTGATGAAACTGACAGGGAATTAAGAGAAGTGGAAAAAATAATAACATCTGTTCCTGAAGTGCAGGCATACTCACGAAGAACGGGAGCGCAAATGGGCTTCTTTATTACAGAACCAAATACAGGCGATTATCTTATTCAATTAAAATCAAAAAGAGATAAAACGACTGATGATGTTATTGAAGATATAAGAAAACAGGTAGAAGCTTCGCAACCTGCTCTGCGTGTAGATTTCGGCCAGGTAATAGGTGATATGCTTGGCGATCTTATGACATCAGTTCAGCCTGTTGAATTAAAGATATTCGGGGATGACCAGCTAAAATTGCAGGAGCTTTCACGGCAGGTAGCTGGCATTGTTGAAAGAACGCCGGGAGCGGCTGATGTGTTTGATGGGATTGTGATCACAGGCCCGTCAGTAAGTGTGCAGCCTGACTTTACAAGGCTTGCACAATTTGGTATTACTGCAGCTAATCTTCAATATCAATTACAAACATCATTGGAAGGAAATCTTATCGGGAACATTTATGAAAAGGAAAGATTATACCCTGTTAGGTTGGTGTATCCAAATAATAGAAATGTAAGCGTTGGAGGTTTACGCGACCTGCAGATATTTTTGCCTAGCGGCAGGTTAAAGCCAATGACAGAATTGGCCAATGTAAAAATAGATGCAGGCGATGCTGAAATTGAAAGGGAAAATTTACAATCAATGGGAGTAGTATCTGCAAGACTTGAAAACCGCGACCTGGGCAGTGTTATAAAAGATATCAAAGCAAAGGTAAGTTCACAGGTAAACCTGCCTCTCGGTTATCACATTGAATATGGAGGTGCCTATGCAGAGCAGCAGAAATCGTTTCAGGAATTATTGCTGATCCTCATCACATCAAGCCTGCTGGTTTTTGGTGTTATACTTTTCCTGTTCAAAGATTTTAAAATTGCTGTAACGATTTTAGTTATTGCCGTTCTTGGAATTGCCGGAAGTTATTTGGCACTTTTTCTTACAGGCACTCCTTTAAATGTAGGAAGTTATACAGGCCTGATTATGATAGTGGGCATTATTGGAGAGAATGCCATTTTCACTTTTTTACAGTTTAAAGAAGTATTACCCACATCCACAGTTGATGATGCCATTGTTTATTCTATATCTACAAGGTTGCGCCCAAAGCTTATGACGGCCCTGGGCGCTATCATTGCTTTGTTGCCATTGGCTTTGGGAATAGGCGCTGGCGCTGAGTTACATCAGCCTTTGGCGATTGCAGTTATCGGTGGTTTTATTGTTGCCTTACCTTTGCTGCTTATTGTATTACCTTCCATCATGAGAGTTATTTATAACAAAAGGAAAATACCAAGCCATGCCTGATTGGTTATTGTATGCATTGGTATCAGCATTGTTTGCAGCTTTAACGGCCATCTTTGCAAAGTTTGGTTTAAAAGATGTGAACTCTGATCTTGCTACAGCGGTACGCACTGCTATTGTACTTTTTATTACATGGGGAATTGTTTTTTTTAGAGGCAACGCAACCGACATAAATAATCTTTCCAAAAACAACTGGATATTTTTAACGCTTTCTGCATTTGCTACAGGCCTTTCTTGGATATTTTATTATAAGGCTTTACAATTAGGTAAGGCTTCTGAAGTAAGTGCAATTGACAAAGGCAGCATTGTATTTACTATCCTGCTATCGTTTATCTTTTTAAAAGAACCGCTTAGCCTGAAACTCCTTATAGGCGCCGCTTTAATAACAGTTGGAATGATTGTAATTGTTTGGAAATAATCTTCCGCAAAAAATAGCTATTTGTTTGTTGCTTTTATATTTCGATTTAAAGTTTTATATTGTTGAAACTTTAAACTAATACCATGAAAAAAATTCTTTTATCTCTTGCCATCGTTGCTTTCGCTTTTACCTCGTGCAAAAAGAAAGATAAAGCAAAAGAATGTCCGATCTCAGAAGCAAACCTTATAGGCAGCTACGTTATTACTTCGGTAAAATACAAAGTATCATCATCTGCAACGGAAATAGATTACTCAAGTCAGTTTTTTGATGAGCCTTGTCAAAAAGATGATGTATTAACTTTTAACTCAAACCATACTTACACAAACACCGATGCAGGAACTAAGTGTTCGCCTACTGAAGATTTTGATGGTGACTGGAGCCTTAACAGCAATGTTCTTTCTTTAGATGGAGACCCGGGAACAATTGAAAATTTTAACTGCAGCGCATTTACAGTTTACGCAAATGATGTAAACACTTCAGGCGATAAAATATCAGTTACCTATACGAAAAAATAAATTTAGTGGTAGATATTAGTCGTCTAATGTAAACTACAAACCAATTAAAGCTGTGGTTTATTTTCAGTAGTTTCAAAGTACGGATTAAATTTTCCTGTCATTAAATCTTTCCAACTTTGTAAGAAGCCAAAGCGATAACAACAACCACATTAAGCCAACACAATAACCTGCTATCACGTCACTTGCATAATGCACACGCAAGTATACTCTGCTTAATCCAATTACACATATAAGCAACACAAGTAAAAGTGTATAAAGCCATTTAAGCCAGGTAGTTTTAATATTAAGCCAAGCCAGGTAAATAAGTAAGCCATAAAAAGTTAAGCTCATTAATGCATGTCCGCTGGGAAAACTGTATCCACGTGCTTCTTCAAGCAATGGCGTGTTGGGCCTGTTACGATGAAAGATATATTTTAATGAAAACATCAGCAACAGGCTGCTAAGTGCTATAACCGGAACATTAATCGAATACCACCGTCGTTTTTTCACCAATAAAAAATAGGCGATCAACAAAAGGTTTGCAGGAATAAGAAATATATGTGATCCCAAAAACGTAAAGAACTTCATTAAGTTAGTGTTTACTTCACTTACAAACCCTGACAGAAACTCAAACGCCTTAAGATCAAAACTGCTTTTGTTTTCTTTTAAGATCATATGAGCTATAATAATAAAAGCTACCATGGCGCCACTAAATACTACTACTAACATAAGCACCTTTAGAGATAATAACGTAAAGCCGGCAAAAAAACTCTTTCTCTTTTTTTCCTCTTTATCAACCATGTTTAAAATAATTACAATTGAATTTGTGTTAAAAGTATTTTGCTTAAATAATGAATTTGCAATTTAGCAAACGTTATAGTTTTATTAGTAACGTCCAATTGGTGATTAACTTATCAATCATTAATCAAAATATATATTTGCAAAAAATAAATCATAAGCCAGCTTTCATCTATATTACTTAACCCGATTGAATATCTTAAAGGCGTAGGCCCACAAAAGGCCGATCTCTTGAAAAAAGAACTTGGCATATTTACCTTTAAAGATTTGCTGGAGCTTTATCCTTACCGCCACATAGATAAAACGCAGGTTACAAAGATTAAAGATATTACAGCAACCACCGAATATGTACAAGTAGCAGGCAAGATTACACAGTTTGATATTGTTGGGGAAAAACGTGGTAAACGTTTGGTGGCTTACCTGCAAGATGATTCCGGGGAGCTGGAACTGGTATGGTTCCAGGGTATTACCTGGATAGAAAAAACACTTAACATAGGCGCTAAGTATCTTGTGTTTGGCAAAGCCGGTTTCTTTATGAATCAGCCGCAGGTAACTCACCCGGAAATAGAGCCGCTTACTATGGAAAATACCAGCGGCAAAAGCTTCTTAGAACCCATTTATCCGAGCACAGAAAAATTAAAAGCGAGAGGCCTAAGTGGCAGGCAAATTGGTAAACTTACATTCAATCTCATTGCTTTATTAAACGAAAGGGAACTGCCTGAAAATTTACCTTTAGCTATTATTGAACAACTAAAGTTACTCCCCCGGCAGCAGGCCTTTCGCCATATACATTTCCCTGCTGACAATCAGCAATATAATCTTGCCGTGAGACGAATAAAATTCGAGGAATTATTCCTGTCACAGTTACGCATGGGTATATTGCGTCTTGCACGCCACAAATTTTCAAAGGGATTACTGTTTACTAGAGTTGGTGATTTCTTCAATAGTTTTTACAATGATTATCTCCCGTTTAAATTAACCGGAGCTCAAAAAAAAGTATTGAAAGAAATACGGGCAGATACGGGTAGTGGTAAACAAATGAACAGGCTTTTGCAAGGTGATGTAGGCAGTGGTAAAACAATAGTTGCCTTATTAATTATGCTGATAGCCGCCGACAATGGTTTTCAGAGTTGCTTAATGGCACCAACTGAAATTCTTGCGCAGCAACATTATAACACACTTGCTGCGTTGCTAAAAGATATGCCGGTTAAAGTAAGGTTGTTAACAGGCTCAACCGCAACCAGGATACGAAAAGAAACTTTGAATGATTGTGAAAAGGGAGACATACACATATTAACTGGCACCCATGCCATAATTGAAGACACTGTTCAATTTAAAAACCTGGGTTTGGCCATTGCTGATGAGCAACACAGGTTTGGCGTAGCTCAAAGAGCAAGATTATGGAAAAAAAATCTGGTTGCTCCGCATATTTTGGTAATGACAGCAACACCCATCCCCAGGACGTTGGCGCTTACTGCTTATGGGGATCTCGATTACAGTGTTATGGACGAAATGCCGCCAGGCAGGCAACTGATTAAGACTGTACATCGTTTTGAATATGCAAGGCCACAGGTAATGGATTTTATAAAAGCAGAAATAAAAAAAGGCAGGCAAGCTTACATAATCTATCCTTTGATTGAAGAATCTTTAAAATTAGACTTTGAGAATTTGATGAAAGGATATGAAGAAGTAAAATCTTTTTTTCCGGAGTCTGACTATTGGATTAGTATGGTGCACGGAAAACAAAAGCCCAACATTAAAGAGGCTAACATGCAGAAATTTGTGAACGGCGATACAAACATAATGGTATCCACAACTGTTGTTGAAGTAGGTGTTAATGTGCCTAACGCATCTATAATGGTTATTGAAAGTGCTGAAAAATTTGGCTTGCCTCAATTACACCAGTTAAGAGGAAGAGTTGGCAGAGGCAGCGAACAAAGCTTTTGTGTTTTATTAACAGGAAGAAAGTTAAGTAACGAGGCAAGGCAGCGCATAAAGATTATGTGTGACACAAATGATGGATTTAAAATTGCAGAAAAAGATTTAGAGATAAGAGGGCCCGGTGAAATTGAAGGCACAAAGCAAAGTGGTGTATTAAATTTCAAGCTTGCAGATATAGTAAAAGATAAACAAATGCTTGAGGTAGCGAAAGAGGTTGCGGAGAAAATAGTAAGTAATGATCCGGAATTAAACAGCCCGGAAAACCTGACACTAAAAAATTTTCTGCATTTACAAACGGGTAAAACTGCCTGGAGCAGGATATCGTAAAAGCTTAAAACCCTATATTGTTAATTCGCTATTAAAACCAAAAAACCAGCATTTATTTTATAAACTTCAATCAGTATTGTTTCGTAAATTCATGTTGTATTAACGGTTGCGTTTTCTTATACATTTTAAAACGGTTTCCTTGAGATTTTCTAAATTATCTACTTTTCTTTTTATTATAATTACTACTTTATTTTCGGCTAAAAATGCTTTTTCTCAATTGGAATTTGTTGAGAATAAAGGGCAGTGGGATCAACAGGTAAAGTTTATGAGCAAGGTTGGCACCGGGTCTTTCTTTTTACAAAAGAACGGCTTTACAGTAGTGCAACAGAATCCACAGGATCTTGCAAGGATGTATAGTAAAACCCACGGTCATCATTCGGATGAAGTTGCAAGAACTGCTAAATCAGACGTAATAAATTCTCATGTTTATAACGTCGAATTTTTAAATGCTAATACAGCACCTGAAATACTTCCTGATAAAGCATTACCATCTGTAAATAATTATTTTATTGGAAGCGATAAAAGCAAATGGGCAAGCGATTGTAAAATATTTAAAGCCGTTACTTATAAAAATATGTACCCGGGCATTGATGTACGTTATTATGTAGATGCCGCAGGCCGATTAAAGTATGATATGATTGTTCAGCCCGGGGCAGATGTAAAAAAAATTGCCTTAAAATATTCCGGTGTTAACAAGCTTTCCATAAAAAACAAAGAGTTAATTATAAATACATCTGTTGGCGAAAACAAGGAGCTATA
>CAXSEB010000093.1:0-6497 GCA_964235805.1 uncultured Chitinophagaceae bacterium
GGCTCATCACGTCACCAGAAGGTGGCGCGGAACCCCGGTATGGACATGGTTTGGTCATGATGAACCGAATTATACGTACATGAAAGATGGTAAAAAGCTGCTCTCTGAATTAGCAGATTTAAGCCCTGTTCCTGTTCATATGCGTGTACATAATTTGCTTACTTCCGGTGATGGAACACCGGCATTAAAGTGGGGTTCTACAAATGCATATACTGAAGACGCTAATGGCAAGCCGGTTTATAACTGGCAAATCATTGACAGTATTTTTGATACTTACATACAACGCGGTATTAAGCCTCTTGCACAAATAGGCTTTATGCCTGAAGCCTTGTCTATACATCCGCAGCCTTACAAACATGACTGGCATCCCGGGGAGCCTTATAGTAAAATCTTTACAGGTTGGGCATATCCACCGAAAGATTATAACAAATGGAGAGAGCTCGTTTACCAATGGGTAAAACACTGTGTAAGCCGCTATGGAACGCATGAAGTAGAAAGCTGGTATTGGGAAGTATGGAACGAGCCAAACGGCTACTGGAAAGGAACGATGGAAGAATTTTTTAAGTTGTATGATTATGCAGCAGACGGTGTAAAAAATGCGCTGCCAACCGCAAAGATAGGTGGTTGCGATATTGCAGCCACCTCAACACCAGGCGCTGTTGTATGGCTTAATGCATTCTTAAAACACTGCATCTCCGATACAAATTATGCAACCGGCAAAATAGGCTCGCCTTTAGATCTTGTGCTGTTCCACGCAAAGGGTTCGCCAAAGTTTGTAAAGGGACACGTAATGATGAACATGTCTCCGCAATTGCATGATATTGAAACAGGATTTAAAATAGTGGCTTCTTATCCGCAAACTAAAAATTTACCAATAGTAATTGGTGAATCGGACCCGGAAGGCTGTGCTGCATGTGGCATGGCAACCAATCCTGAAAATGCTTACCGTAACGGAACTATGTATTCCAGTTATACGGCGGCATCTTTTGCACGCAAATATGCATTGGCAAATAAGTATGGCGTTAATCTTCTTGGTGCGGTATCCTGGTCGTTTGAATTTGAGAACCAGCCGTGGTTTTATGGCTTTAGAGATCTTGCTACAAACAGTGTAGATAAGCCTGTATTGAATGTTTTTCGAATGTTAGGCAAGATGAAAGGAGATAGAATTGAAGTTGCCGGAAGCAGCATGTGCAACTTAACTAAGATCACAGATTCCAGCGTACGCGGAGATAAAACTGATATCGGCGCACTGGCATCGAAAGATGCAAACAGCGCTGCGATTATGGTTTGGAATTATCATGATGAAGATATTGAAAACGGTATTAACTTAGTAACAGTAAGGATTGCAGGGCTTTCTGTAAAAAAGATAGCACTTACAGAATACCGCATAGATAAGCAACACAGCAACTCATATGAAGTATGGAAGAAGATGGGTTCTCCGCAAAATCCAACAAAATCTCAAATAAGCATATTACAAAAAGCCGGACAATTGCAAACTATTGGTAAACCTGCATTGCTTAAAGTTAATAAAGGAACTGGAATCATAAATATTAAATTACCACGGCAGGCAGTTTCGTTGTTATTGATGAAATGGTAATGGAGATCTGCATGATTTTAAAAAACAATATTTTCTAAAGACAAAACCCAATATCTTATAGGCATAAAATCGAACGCAAAAGCAGAAAATTCTATATCATGATAAAACTCCTCTACTCATTCACTTTGTTTTTGCTAATGCAAAATTTGTATGCTCAAAAACCAAAACAAATTTTAGAATGGATTAACACCGTACGCTCAGACAATAAAGATTTTTATTTTGAAATGCCGTTCGAGTATCGTAACGGTGAAATCATAATTAAGGTTACAATTGGAGATCAAACTTATGATTACATATTTGACACCGGCGGATATAATGACATTACAGACGATATTCAAAAGAAAAACAATTTCCCTGTTTTAACAACACAAACTGTTGGAAGCAGTAACGGCCTGAAATCAAAACTTAACCTGGTTAAAGTTGATAGCTTAAAAATTGGTGAATTGATTCTGAAAAACGTTGCCAGTTTGCAACTAAACGTTGATAACTCACCAACAATTAAATGTACTATCGACGGCGCATTAATCGGGGCAAGCATCATTAAAAAGTACATTTGGCAAATTGATTTTGGCAGAAAAAAAATGATTGTGTCAGACCAACTTTCTAAAATTCCTTTGATAAATGAAGCGCTAAAAATTCCTGTTACTTTTAACAGCAGGCTTATGCCGTTTATTGAAGTAAAGCTTGATGGAATGAAAGAAAAGTTTATGTTCGACTTAGGTAGTTCCACACTATTTAGTGTTACCCAAAAAACTGCTTTTAAATATATTTCCACAAAGCAGCTTACTGAAATGAATGGCAGCCGTTCAGAAGGAGGAAATGGTGTTTTGGTTCAAACGGCAAAAATCTTTAAGGCAGATTCCGTCGAAATATCTACAATTAAATACAAAAACAAACCGTTTATTTATACAAAGGCCGGAGTTGAAAACATCATTGGGAATCCAATTATAAAAAACTTTATAGTTACGCTGAATTTTAACGATGATGAGCTGTATCTTTCTCCATTAGCTGGAACCAACTTACCAGACGGATGGAATTCATTTGGGTTTGAAGCTCAATACAAGAATGGTAAAGTGCTGGTAACAGGGCTTTTTAAAGGACTTTCGGCAGACAAGGCCGGTTTAAAAATTGATGATGAAATCAAACTTGTAAATGGGCAAAAACTTAACTGCAATAACTACTGCCAGTGTATAGTTACATTGGCAAAACTATTAGATGATAATACGGAGTTAGTTCTTGACATTGAAAGTGGTGCGACAACAAAGCAAATTACAGTTATCAAAGACAAAGTATATTAAGATTGCCTGTAATCATTTCTAACACTTAAGCTTTACTTTATAGGCATTAATACTTGCTGTTAATCGCAAAGAAATCAACTTTAATATTTACAGTATAAAATGGACAACCAACAAATTATAATTAAGAAAAGTCTTAAAGAAATCAGCGACAAGGTTGACAAGGTGTATGACAATTTTATTCTTGAAAATGTAAATGATCATTGTTTAAGAATTGCAGTTATGCAGGAAGAATATAGATGGCACTACCACAATAATACTGATGAATTGTTTATCGTGCTGGAAGGCAAACTCAAAATTGAAATAAAAAACAACGATACTGTGTTCTTAAAACCAGGAGACTTTATTAAAATTCCTTCTAAAACAATTCATAAAACGAGTGCCACTGCAAGAACAGTAAATTTGTGTTTTGAAAGAAATGCAGACGACACAGTTTTTGTTGACTAAGGCATTTTCAACATGGCTTAAAATAGATTGTCTAGTATAATTAACTATTCAGAAAGTTTCTCAACAATAAAGTAGCAAGCCTAACTGCGTAAGTTAAAAGATGTTGTATCCTAAATAATTCCGCTATAATTAAATTCTTTACCATTCCATATTTGTGAAGGGTGGCCTGATTGTATTGCCTGAGTTTGTTGAAAAGATAGTCCAAGGTTTATTTTTTTTAAATCAAACCCAAGTTTAAGTCCGTAAAGCAGCGCACCAACAGATGGTCTTGATACATCTCCGTTAATATTTATCTTTCCATTTAACGCACCAAACCCAGCCTGCGGCTGAATAGAAAAGCTTTTGAAATTATGTTTATAACCGATTTGAAATGGAATAACCTGCGTAACAACATTTGGCTTATACCGGGGTTGGCCGTGAAACACAAAAACACCTGCGGTAATGGTTAGCTGTGCTGACTTACCTGTTCCATATAAACCCTCAACAAACCCTCCCAGCCCGGGTCTTGTTTCATCGCTGCCAATGGATGCTTGTGCATTTAATCTGATTTCATTTTTTGTGTTTTTGTGCTGTTAGGCTTGCCGTTATAAACAAAAACATACAGGAAAAAACTATGGACTTAGTCATGAGTGCAGCTATCTATTTGATATCAAGATGAAGATAGAATTTTTACCTACAGCACATGCAGCAAGTTATCTATTAGGAAACGTCTTTAAACCACAAACTTTCAATGATTTTACCTATGAGCTTTAATGAATGCTTTTTGTACATGCGATGATTATTAGGTTAAAACATTGTACACGCAATATTGAGTTGTTACAGCTAATTGTCACATTAGCCTTGGTAATTGTCGCTTTTACACATTAACTATTTGACACAGGCAGGATAACTTTGAGATAAATTATTCTCTGACATTTGATTTAATGAACAACAAAGAGAATGAAACTGAAATCCGCCAACTTGTTGAAAACTGGGCTAAAGCGGTTCGTGACAAAAACATGGAGACAATACTTGCACATCATTCCGAAAACATTGTTATGTATGATGTGCCTAAACCCTTCCAGTCTATAGGTATCGATGCCTATCGCAAAACATGGGATGTCTTTTTTTCTTTTACAAAACCAGGCGTATTCAACATCCGGGAACTACATGTTGTTGCCGATGAAAATGTTGCGTTCTGTTTCGCAACAATGACATGTTCAGACAAAAGTCATAGAATAGACTTTGTAGACCTCGATGTTAGATTAACCATTGGTTTACAGAAGATAGATAATCAATGGACAGTTGTTCACGAACATCATTCTATTCCAAGTGAATAGTTCGGTAATAAAAAATTTAAATGAGGCCTATAATAACGATTGTTATATCAATAGGCAACCGGTAGATTATTTTTCCAGCCTGTTAAGCGAAACACATAAAAGCTGTGTGCAGGCTTTTTGTTTCGTTCCACTTTAATTATGGTTGCGGTGTCTATGTTTTTATAGAAGTTTTGATAAGCATTATAAACATTATAATTTTCATCAGAATGCACGATTGAGTAAGCGGTAGAGAAATTTACATTGCTCTTTCGTTTATTATTCATCCACATATATTCATGCAGATCGTTCATTCCGCCTAAGCCAATCATTGGAATAGCTGCAGCCCTGCAAAAATAATATTCGTCATGTGCTCCCCACCATGTAGTGCAAACCACTGGTGACCCTTTTCGGGCAATTCCATTTCTTATTTCGTCCTGGTAAAAAGCCATAAACTTTTTACCTGCTTCATCCCATCCATACGAATCTAAAGTAATGTCGCCTTTACCAAGTTCGCCGTTTACCTTACTGCCAACTGTGCCTGGATAATAATTTATAAACAACGGGCAGGCGATAAAAAAAACAATTGTGCATCCGACAGCCATTTTAATTAAAGCAGGATAGGCCATCTCTTTACTTCGCTGTGACAAGTTAATGGCCGCAAGAGGAATCAAGGCAATATACGCAGGTCCGCTCCAATGTGGTAAAGTTGATCTATAAAGAGAAATAAAAAGTAATAACACAGCAAGAGATATACCGATAAAATTGTAAATGGATAAAGTTGATATTAGGTACATCTTTTGTCTTCGCCACATTATTAATCCAATAAAAATAAGGCTCACATTAAAGGGATTGTTTATTATAAACTGCTTAAAAGCTGCTGTAAAAAAATTACCCGTGTTTAAAGAAAACCCGTTAATAACTACGCGTTGGCTGTTAAAGCGATAGGTTAAAAAATCATGCTGAATATTCCAGATAACGATCGGGCTTGTTATTATTAAAGCTAATGCCAGTGCAGCATACAGCCTGACATTTAAAAGCCAGCTTCTTTTAAGTAACAAGATATAAAGGCCTAAACCTATCCAAATAAATGCTCCATGAACTTTGCTCATAATACATAATCCTGAGCCTATACCAAAAAATATCCATGGTTTCCACCGGTTTTCATTTAAAGAAATTTTGGCGATCATCCACAAACTAAACGTATAAAAAACCATTTGGGGCGAGTCAGGGAAAATGAAAAACCCGGCGGTAATTGCTGCATAAAAAGAAGCGTTATAAAGACAGGCGGCAAACCAGCCGGCTTTGGGGTTACTTATTTCAGTAACACATTTATACATGAACCATGTTGCAGTGCCGCACCCAACAACGCTCCCAAGCCGTAAGAAAACTACATACTCCTCAAGTAACAAGTTAGCGGTAAAAATTTTTATCCAGATGGCTACCATTGGCGGGTGATCAAAGTAATTCCACTTAATATCCTGGGCATAAAGCCAGTAGTATGATTCATCATTTGCCAGCTCAACTGAAGAAGCTACGATTAGTTTCAAGATCGAAAAGAACACAATTAAGAGAACAACCTTTTTTGTATATATTTTGTTTTCAGACACTAGTGCGTTTTATAAATTGCGAATATAAAGGCAAAAGCCCGATCGCACTTTGCAGTTTACATGCTGTTTAAACTCTTTGTTTCTTTACATTGCTAACAGTGTTTACAAACCGGTAACCTTATTTAAAAATTATTATAGATATTAGCCGTATCGTTTTAAGGAGAATCAGCTTACTTAATTTTATCACGGGATGAATATGAACCGCATATTATTACTCGTATTGTTTATTCCCGTTTTTTCTTTCGCCCAGGAA
>CAXSEB010000093.1:6507-7714 GCA_964235805.1 uncultured Chitinophagaceae bacterium
GTTGACAGCGCTTTAATTATTGCTGCCAACAAATACCAGATTACTGCTAATGGCAATGCTTATTATGCACCAATAATCAATGGATGGGGTTATGATAAAGCGATAACCAACGGGCAGCAACTATCCGCTTTAATATCATTAAACAAACAGGTTTATAACAAAAGAAATTTAAGTCTGCAGTTAGCAGATTTACAGATACAGAAAGATTCTTTAAGAATAAGTTCTGCCATCTCTGAACAGGATCTTAAGAGGAATATCATCTCACAATATATAACTGTTTACAGCGACCAGCTTCAACTAGATTTTAATAATGACCTTAATAATTTATTAAAAAAACAGGAGATCATTTTAAGAAAGCTAACCCAACAAAATGTATACAGGCAGGTTGATTACTTATCTTTTTTAGTAACGCTGCAACAGCAAAATTTAGCAAGAGAACAATTAGGAATGCAGCTTAAGAATGATTTCTCTTTGTTAAATTACCTGGCGGGAATTGTTGATACTAATACCGTTTCACTTAAAGAACCGAAACTAAATATCGTTAACAACGTAATAGCTGATAGTTCTGCATTCTTTCTTACATATAAAATTGATAGCTTAAGGTATGCCAATAACAGGGCACTTGTAGACCTTGGATACAAGCCAAGGATAAGCCTTTTTGCAGATGCAGGTTACCAATCGAGTTTTGACATTAACCCCTACAAAAATTTTGGAACCAACGTTGGTATAAATCTTTCAATACCTCTTTGTGATGGAAGACAACGAAAGCTTCAATATACTAAACTAAATATACAGGAAAGAACGCGGCAAAGGAACCGGGACTTTTTCCAAAGGCAATATTATCAGCAAATAGCGCAGTTAAGGCAACAACTTACCTTGATACAAAGCCTTGAATCTTCAATTAATGATCAGATTAAATTTTTACAAACACTGATTGAAGCTAACGGAAAGCTTTTAGAATCCGGTGATATAAAAATGACAGATTACATTCTGGCGTTAAACAATTATATTACTGCAAAAAACCTGCTGGTGCAAAATAAGGTGAGCAGTTACCAGGTAATAAACCAGCTGAATTACTGGAACAGATAAGTCTTAGTTGATAATTGAGAATTGATAATTGAGAATTGATAATTGAGAAGATAAATAAGTATGAATTGACAATGTTGAATTGCTGTTTATGAAAATATTAATAAGAACTTTATTTATG
>CAXSEB010000094.1:0-5247 GCA_964235805.1 uncultured Chitinophagaceae bacterium
TGTTCTTTTTACGTGGAATGATCTATTGGGCATCGGGGGAGTTGGCGGGTTTACCTACATACAAAAATACACTGGCTTTATAAGCCCCGGCGTGTTTGCAATGTTTATATTAGGAATGTTTTGGAAAAGAACTACAGGTGCCGCTGCAATAGCGGGTGTTTTAACCGGGTTTATCCTATCAGTTCTGTTTAATGAATTTGCCCCCCGTTTGTTTGGTAACAATATTTTCCTGTATACTGCTTACCCTACTGGTACGGGAGGATTTGAGATTCCTTTTCATATCTGCATGGGCCTTTCATTTTTGTTTACAATGATAGTAATGGTTGCTATTAGTTTGGGCGGACCTAAAATAAATCCGAAAGCATTTGCTTTAGATACAGCGATGTTTAAGCTGCAGCCTAAGACTACCGTTATGATCGTAGTTACGCTTTTAGTAATTTTTGCGTTGTACGTTAAGTTTTGGTAAAAGATAGCGATAGCTTATTAACTATCTAAAAAGTACAAAGGGATCTGTAAGTTTAAATTCAATTATGTTATTCATAGGATCATTAACCACTGGTTTATCTATATTATTTAAGATAAGGATAAACTCTCTTCGGTGTTTTCCTGAATTTTTCTTTTATAATATCACTCATGGGTTTTCCGTATATCTTACTTTCTATCCATGAGATAATGTCAAAGTAGGCAAACGCTCTTGTTTCAAACCGGCTTGTTTCATAATTTTTTATCTTGTGTAAAAAACTTTTAAACTCCGGTTTTATTTTGTCTGGTGATAACCGAAACGAATCTCTTAAAAACGTAAACATCTCTTGCTCAATAACAGTGAGGTTTTCCATTTTGGCCATAAACCGGTAAACAGATTTTACCAGGTATTCAATCAGATCAAAATTGCCTAACTCATAATGCGCAAGTAAATGAAGCAGGCGGGCATAACATTGCAGATCAATTCTAAGATCAATGTCGCCGTTGATAATTCGTCTCAGGTAATCAATTGATTTATCATAATCGCCGTTACCGAAAAAGAGAGAGGCTATTTTATAATTGATCACCAAAATTCTGTGCCGGTCAATATAAAAACCGTACTCTTTTATTTTTTCTTCTATCTCAGGAACAAGTAATAATCCTTTATCAAAAGTACCCTGCATTAAATGCTGGTTAATACTTGCACTTGTTAAATAAATAAAGGTTTGTATACGATTGTTATCATGCTGGTTGGCGATTTCTGTTTTGGCAAAATCTTTAAAATCTTTTAAGGTTAACGCAAATTTTTCATTATTTTTTAGAATGAAATGTGCGTTTAAAAGGTTGTGCATTCCTTTTATATAATGAGCAGTTTCTGCATTGATCATGTTTGGTTGCTCTGTAAAGATATCTACCCATTTTTGAGAATAACGGTAGTACTGTAAAAATTCCTGCCGTATAAATGCAAGCCAGCAATAACTTTGATACAGGTATAATTTTTCGTAAAAGCCTTTGCACTCATTTGCTTTCTCAGGCAGGTTTTCATGAAAAAATTTTATCACATCCGCTTCATCTTTCTCGCTTCTTGCATGACCATTTTTTATGTACCAACTATACAACTGCAAGGCAAGGTTCGATAGCTTGGTTATCATTGTGCGCCTTTCATTCACCTCGTTGGCCTCAACAATTAAGCGGTCGGCCCTGTTTTGCATGCTTCGTGTAATGTACAGAGTCTCAATTTTTTTCTCCAATGAAATTACCTGCAATAGAAAGCTATCCTGGTTGTAAGAGATGGCCAGTTCTTTTACTTTTTCTAAGATCTTAAGGCTTTGCAAATACAACCCTTTGTTATATAAGATGCGTGCAAAATCTAATTGCTCGTGTAATTGAAGATCTATGCTTTCGGTACTTTTTATCAGCCTCAGGCTGCTAAGTAACTGCTTGTACAAATGTGCCTTTGTATTGGATAATTGTGGCTTCCTTATAGAGGATAATTTTTTTAAAAGAAGAACTTCATTATAATCACTCAGCTTATCTAGCGCATCAAATAACTCGATGATTTTTAAATCTTCATTACCTGAACTTCTCTTGATATATAGCTTGAAATTCCTTTTTTCGGACTTTTCCAGGGAATGAATCAGTTGAAATAAAGCATCTGAAGTTCTGTTGGCCATCATTAATTGATTTTCTCAAAATCTACTCCCAGTAATAGATACAGCGCTTTCTTTAGCTTCTTAGGCGTAATAAAATGTACGGTAAGTAGTTTTCAATAATAAAATAACACATCCTATTTTTACTATATGGATGTGTTACAATACAAAGGAATGAAAAAAAAATAACAAGCAATCGCAGAACTGCATCTTTGTGCAGGAAGCTCAAAATAAAAAACTGTACATTTTAATACAGTAAAGATTTTTCTTATAGCAAGCAATCGTTAGGCTAATCCGTTTCTACGGATGGGCCTTTTTTTTTGTGTTGCAATCTACAAAACTTTACAATTAATTCACAAAAAATATTTGTCCAGGTAAAATGTTAGCCATATGCCATTTACTGATACTTGCATGAATCATTAAGTTAAAAATTATCACGGGATCGCTAATTTGCAACGTAAAGGTCTAAAGCGTTTTAGTTTGTCTCTGAATATATCTTCTTCGTCGCTACATTTCTAAAATTGCAGCTATTCTATTATTATCTTATTAATTTGGGGTAATGAAGAAGGTTTGGTATTCAAAAAGATGGATCACAATTGTATTGCATTCACTTGCATGGATATTGCTGTTTTCATTACCATACCTGCTAACATCTTCCTACGATAACAAAGAACAAAAGCATACAAACAATGAAGCGGGTTCATGGAGTTTTATGTTCTCGCTATTAATGAATGCGACCTGGGTTGTTTTTTTCTATATCAATGCGCATGTAATAATGCCTCGGTTTTTTTCTAAAAAAAGATATTGGCAGTACGCCACTATTTTGTTTTTAATCTTTTTATGGATGATTATACAAAGTTCAGTTTTATTAAAAGCTTTTGTAAGAACAGATCATTTCAATTTAGCAAGGCATGTAATATTTAATTTATTTGTGTACTTGTCAATTCTGTCTGCAAGCATTGCTTACCAACTTATACTGGATAAACAGAAAACGGATGCCCTCGTAAAAGAAAGAGAAACTGAAAATCTGAAAACTGAGCTTTCGCTTCTTCGTTCGCAGGTAAGCCCTCATTTTATGTTTAATGTTTTAAACAACATGGTATCCATGGCAAGAAAGAAGTCTGATTTGCTGGAGCCTTCGCTAATTAAACTGTCTTCTTTAATGCGCTACATGTTGTATGAAACCGAAGAAGAAAAGGTTTCTTTAGAAAAAGAGATTGATTACCTGCACAGCTACATTGATCTTCAGCAGCAGCGCTTTGGCAAAAAGTTAACGGTAAATGTATCGCTGGATGTAGGTGACGATCAATACCAGATAGAGCCAATGCTGCTAATTCCATTTGTTGAGAATGCTTTTAAACATGGCACCGGCACTATTGAAGGCGCAACAATTCAAATTGATCTTACGGCAAACAAAAATATTTTACAGTTCAACGTGCGCAATAAATATGACCCGTTATCGGTGGAAATTAAGGACACTTCCTCAGGTATAGGCCTCACAAATGTGAGCAGGCGGCTAAATTTATTATACTTTAATAAGCACACTCTTTTAATAGCTAAAAAAGATAACTGGTTTACTGTGTCACTTCAAATTAATTTAGATTAATGATACGTTGCATTGCTATAGATGATGAGCCGCTGGCGCTTGATCTGCTGGAAGATAACATAAGTAAAGTTCCTTATTTGGAACTCGTTGCAAAATGTGAAGATGCGCTTGAGGCGATGAAAATATTGCAGGCAGAAAGTATAGATCTTATTTTCTTAGATATACAAATGCCGGGTTTAACAGGCTTGCAATTTATTAAAAGCATGGCTCAAAAACCAATGATCATTCTGGTTACAGCGTACGAAAAGTTTGCACTGGAAGGTTTTAATTTAGATGTTACAGATTACCTTGTAAAACCGGTGTCGTTAGACCGGTTTATTAAGGCATGCAATAAAGCGTTTGAATACCATTCGCTTAAAACAAAAAGTAATACTAACGTTGATTATTTTTTTGTGAATGTTGAATACAGTTTATTAAAAGTCGTTTTCAACGACATAATGTGGATAGAGGGGTTAAAAGATTATATTAAAATACATTTAAGAAGCTCTTCAAAACCGATAGTAACCCGGATGGCTATGAAATCGGTAGAAGAGATTTTACCTTCGTCCGCATTTGTGCGCATACACAAATCATATATCATTTCCATAGCCTACGTTACGGCAGTAAGAAAGAACACAGTGTTCATTGGTGCTGCGGAACTTCCTGTGAGCGATAGTTATCCCCAGGCACTTGCATTCATCACCGGCAGACCATAGTTATGAAATTATTAACGGATTTCGTCGCAACAATTACTGCCCTTATCTCATTTTAACAGGTGATCTTTTTTGACGATTATCTTTGCGTTATAATTAAAAAATATGAAAAGTGTATTAATACTATTTGCAGCAATGTTGTTTGGTCATGGAGTTTTTGCCCAGCCCCCGGCAGGCTTTACAGGTAACAGAACCGGCATGGCTTCAGTAAATGCCGGCCATATATACGGGAAAGTAGTGGATGCTTCAGGAAAGCCTATCAGCGGAGCTTCAGTAATCCTTTTAAGGAACCATTTTGATACCCTGACAAAGAAGCCTAAAGATATACTTGTAAAGGGAACAGCTACTGAAAATAATGGTGAATTTTCTCTAGAAGATTTACCGGTGTTTGGCAATTTGAAACTAAAGATTTCGGCAACTGGTTTTGCCTCTTACGAAAGCGCTATAGCATTTATGCCAAAACGCGAGGTTGCTAATGTAAAAAAAGATACATCTGCAGCAGCAGCGCCTAAAGCCATCGCCGGAGGCATGCCTTTTGGCGGAGCACCCTCTTTTGATAAGGACCTTGGCAAAATTAAATTAGAGACAGATGTAACACAATTACAGAACATTTCTGTTGTCGCAAATAAGCCTTTAGTAAAATTTGATGGCGAAAAAAAGGTGTTTAATGTAGATAAGAATATAGTGAGCGCCGGTGGAACAGCATTAGATGTAATGAAAAATGTTCCATCTGTAAATGTAGATATTGATGGTAATGTGTCGCTTAGAAACAGCCCGCCGCAAATATTTGTTGATGGTCGTCCAACTACCTTATCGCTTGACCAGATACCCGCTGATG
>CAXSEB010000094.1:5257-7697 GCA_964235805.1 uncultured Chitinophagaceae bacterium
TAGAAGTAATTACAAATCCTTCTGCTAAATATGATGCTTCCGGTGGTGGCGCTGGTATTCTTAATATAGTTTTAAAGAAAAACCGCAAAACAGGCTACAACGGTAATTTAAGAGCCGGAATTGATAAACGTGGCGCAGTAAACGGCGGTGGTGATTTCAACATTCGGCAGGGAAAACTGAATATATCCGCAAGTTTTATGGGCAACCAAAACAAAGGACGCACTACAGGCACAACCGACAGGCTTAACTTGCTCGATTCACCTCAAACATCAATTTTTCAAAGCAACTATAACAGAACCAATGGAGGATTTTTATTTGGTAAGTTAGGTTTTGACTATTTTGTTACAAATCGTACAACGCTCTCATTAGCCGGCATCCGTGTTCATGGACAATTTGAGCCCGTTGAAACCATCAACATCAACACTGATAGCCTTTATAACAATGGCAAAATATCAGCCTTTAGTGATCGCACTTCTACAGGCAAACGGGTATTTAATGCTTATGGATTGGTTGTTGGTATGAAACATATTTTTCCAAAAGAAGGAGAAGAACTTACCATAGATGGTAATTTATTTTCGGGCAAAAATGAAAATAATTCGTTGTATACAACAAACTATTTTAACCCTTCAGGCGGACTTTTAGCAGCCACAGAATTACAGAAAGTTTTAGGTGATGGAAAAAATAAATTCTTAACTCTTCAAACAGATTATGTAAAGCCGATAACTGCTAAAGCTAAGTTCGAAGCTGGTTTAAGGGCATCTGTTCGCAGCATTAAAAGCAATAACAACAACTATATTTTCGACGATTCATCAAACGTTTATGAGCTTATACCAAGGGCTACCAGCAATTATAATAATAATGACAATGTTTATGCAGGCTATGTAACTTTTTCCAGCAGCATAAAGGATTTTACATATAAAGCAGGGCTTCGTGCGGAAAGTTCAAACTACTCAGGTGAGCTTTTGAACTCAGGTCAAAAATTCAGTAACAGTTATCCCGTGAGCTTGTTCCCTTCATTATTTCTTACCCAGAAACTTAGTGGCAATCAGCAAGTGCAGTTAAGTTATAGCCGCCGTATTAATAGGCCAAACTTTTTCAACCTAATTCCGTTTACTGATTATACCGATAAGCTTAACATTACCAGGGGTAATCCTGATCTTGTGCCTGAATTCACTCAATCGTTTGAGCTATCTTACCTTAAAACGTTTAAAGGTAACAACACGTTTATGGCATCAACGTACTATAAAAGAACCAATGATCTTATCACCCGTTTTCTGGATAAACAGGCAGACCCTGTAAGCGGAGAAGACATTCTTATTAACACTTATATAAATGCCAATTCAAGTTATACAGCAGGTGCTGAGTTCACTGCTCAAAACTACCTTACAAAGTGGTGGGACATTTCTACTAATCTTAATTTTTACCAGTCAAAGATCAATACAGATAACATAACTGGTAATTCACAGAAGGCTCTTGTAAGCATGTTTGGTAAGTTTAACTCCAACTTTAAATTGCCTGCCAAGTTTTCGATGCAGGTTAGCGCTATTTATCAATCGAAAACAAATTTACCTGTAAACAGCGGTGGTGGCGGGTTTGGCGGCCCGGGAGGATTTGGTCAATCTCAAAGTTCATCCCAGGGTTACATCAGATCGTTCTGGGGAACTGATGTTGCGGTTAAGAAAAGCTTCTTAAAGAATGATGCAGCTTCAATCACATTAAGTGTTAATGATATTTTTAAAACAAGAAAAACAGATCAGTATTCTGAAAGCGAATATTTTATTCAGAATTACATACGGCTTAGAGATCCACAAATGTTCCGTTTGAATTTCGCTTATAAGTTTGGAAAGATGGATATGTCTCTTTTCAAAAGAAAAGTAAATTCAAATACATCGGGCGCAACTGAAGGCATGCAGCAATAATTATTTTACAAGCGTATTCTTTTCATCTATGGCCGGTTTAATAACCGGCCATTTAATTTATTATTTAGCAATTAGGACGGCTGGTTATTGTACAAAGCGATTTAATGTCTGTAAATTTTTTATGGCATCTCCCATAGTATTATTAAAATAAGCATAAACAGTTTTCCTTTCACTTAACCATGTTTTAATATGCTGTGCATACTGCAATAGAAACTCATCTTCATAACTTCCACGATAACGGCCACCAGGGCCATGGAACCTCAAATACCTGCAACTGGCTTTAGAGGCAATTATTGGAGTTGCTGATGCCGGCAAATCATGAATAACCATGCTCACATTGTATTTACCAAGTAAATCATATACATCCTCATTGTACCATGAGGTGTTGCGAAACTCAATGACTACTTTCCATGCATCATTTTGGTTTGCTTGCTTAATACATGCAATAAGGTTTTGCAACTGATCAAATTTATCAATCTTTATATCTTCTATATCAATTATATTAATATCTATAATATCCT
>CAXSEB010000095.1:0-7668 GCA_964235805.1 uncultured Chitinophagaceae bacterium
CAAAAATAGCTATTAATAGCTATAACAATTTGTGAAGATTAATGAAGTATTTATAGTGTTCTAAAACAGTTCTATTAGATGTTTAAAACAAAAACTCCTTATAAATTTCTCATCTTTTTATTACCTGTACTTTTTGTTGTTTCTTTAAAAACTTATGGGCAGCAACCAAAAAAAATAAGGACTATTATAGTTGATGCCGGGCATGGTGGCTCAGATGCCGGAGCGCATGGAGAATATGAAGGATCTCTTAGATCGCAGGAAAAAGATATAACGCTTGCTATTGCCATTAAGTTGGTTGAAGAATTGAAAAAGCAATTGCCTGGCACAACAATAATTCCAACAAGAACTACAGATATTACCCAACCTGTAAAAGAGAAAGCAAAATTCGCAAACGATAATCATGGTGATTTGTTCGTATGTATTCATGCAGATGCAGTTGTTTTAAAAACCGGCTCACGCATTATTGGTTATAGAAACGAAACTTATACTACCACCAGGTGGATTGGTAAAGGCAAACGAAAAAAGAAAATCGTTACTCCGCACAGCAGGCAAGTGCCAATCAGGGAATATTTTAAAATTCCTACCACCCGGAAAGGCACAAGCACACTAATATTTACTGCACAAAGAACGAATGAGAAGATTAAAGCTCTTCAAAACAGCGACCTGCTTTTTGAGACAGAACAAAACGATAGTTCGTTAGACATAAATTATGATAGCCCTGAATGGAAAGCAAACGCTTTATTATACACGCAAAACTACTTTAGAAAAAGTTATAAGCTGGCTTCGGCAGTGCAACAGGAAATTGCTAATATGGGTCGGGACGATCTTGGCGTATGGCAACGTCAAAAAGGGATTTGGGTTTTGCAGGCCACTCAAATGCCAGCAATCTTAATTGAAACAGGTTTTATTGCTAACCCGGAAGATGAACGTTATTTAAATAGCGATAAAGGCCAGCAGGAAATTGCAGAAGCAATAGCCAGGGCACTAAAAAAATATAAAGAGCAGGCTGAAAACCCTAAGCCAGCTATTACAAGCACTGAAGTAAACACTTCTTCCAATTAAGTATATCTAGTCAGCGAGCATGAATTTTGTAACCATTTGAATTGCTCTAAACCTCTTTCCAGTGTTTTTGTTTATAAATATTGATAATGTATTTTCGTAAATGTTAATAATTCTATTCATTAGAATTTGTAAAGCGTCAATAATAAAAAATAATAATGAAAATAAATAATGAAACAAAGATAGGTATGCTTGCTGTTGCAGGAGTGGCTGTGCTTGTTATTGGATTTTATTTTTTAAAAGGCAAGAACCTGTTTAAAAAAGATAAGTTTATCTATGCTGTATATGAAGATATACAAGGTCTTACACCCTCGAACCCGGTAGTTATAAATGGATTACAGGTTGGTAATGTCGCAAAGCTAAACGGTGGTAAAGATGTAAAAAGAATTGTAGTAAGTGTTAATATTACCCAGGATATAAATATCCCTAAAAATTCGCTGGCGGTTATAAATCCGAGTTTATTAGGCGGAGTTTCACTTGAAATAAAATTAGGTAATTCAAATTCATATCTTAAGCCAGGAGATACACTGATAACAGTACTTAGCGGTGGAGCCTTTGATGAAGCTTTAAAAATGATAAATCCAGTTTTATATGAAGTAAGAAATGCAACTAAATCCCTCGATTCAGTTTTACACATAGTGGGAAGTGTATTTGACCAGTCTACTAAAAGTAATATCAAAGGCATTCTTGAGCATCTTAATACTACAACGGCTTCGTTTGCTTATACCGCCGGTTCGTTGCAAAGTCTCTTAAATCCCCAAAGCGGTGCATTAGCAAAATCGTTGGATAATGTAAACACTTTTACAAGTAACCTGGCTACTAACAACGAAAAGCTAAATGGCATAATGGCCAATGCCAACAAGGCTTCTGCAAATTTTGCCAACATGGATTTTCAAAAAACACTTTCAACCTTAGATAATACTGTTAATGAGTTTAAGGCAGGCGTTCAAAAGATAAACAGCAAAGATGGTTCCTTAGGTTTGTTGCTTAACGATACCAAAATTTATGATAACCTTGCATCAACCTCCAACAAAATAAATATACTTTTAGATGATATTCGTGTTCACCCAAAACGATATATCAGCATTTCAGTGTTTGGTAAAAAAGATAAAGGCAACTACATAACAGCTCCGTTGATTGATGACACCTTAAAAATTGCCCCGGCCGCTGCCAGCGATACGGTAACACGTCGTTAAAATAACGAATGATTAAACCGCTTTACTTTTGTTTTATAGCGTTTTTATATTCCTGTAATCTATGCTTTTCGCAAGTTCCTGGTTCTTCACCAGATACGATGAGGGTTATTGAAATTATCTACGGCAAAAGCCTGCGGGAAAAATCGTTGGATTCTGTTAACAAGGTACAAACCATTGCTGGTAACGTTCTTATAAGAGAAAGGTTTACAAAGTTTAGTTGCGATAGCGCAGTTATAAACCAAAAAGACAATACAATTGAGGCGTTTGGAAACGTTCATATTAATGATGCCGATAGTTTGCATACCTATTCGCAGTATCTTAAATACTTTGGAAACTCAAGGCTCGCTCATCTTACCAAAAATGTAAAGCTTACAGATAATAAAGGAACACTGCTAACGCAGGATTTACAGTATGACCTTGCTTCAGGCATTGGAACGTATCATACGGGCGGCAAAGTAATAAATGGAACAACTGTGCTCACCAGCCAGGATGGTATTTACCATGCCGATACTAAAGATGTGTATTTTAAAAACAATGTAGACCTTACTGATCCGAAATATAAAATAAGAGCTGATTCGCTTTTATATAACACGGAAACACAGGTTGTGACTTTCATCGGGCCAACCCGTATAAAAAGTAAGCAGGCAGATATAGTTACCAACGAAGGGTACTATGATCTTAAAAACGGCAATGCTTTTTTTGGTACAAGAAGCCTTGTTACAGATAGCAGCAGGCGCATTTACCAGGCTGATAAAATAGCAATAGACGAGAAAGCCGGTCTTGCAGAGTTAGAAGGAAGAGCTATTATTAAAGATTCAGTTAATGGTGTTATTGTCACGGCAAATCACATCTATCTTAATAATAAGAACAGTTCTTTTCTTGCTGTTAACAAGCCTGTAATGATAGTGCAGCAGGAAAAGGATAGTATTTATATTGCAGCAGATACGTTGTTTTCAGGTTTTACAACAGGTATTTTCGGCAACGCTCCAGCGAAAAAAATTGACACTTCAAATAGGGATACAACAAGCAAAACGTTACCACCTGGCAATTCACTTCAGCAAATTCCCCGAAGACACATTAGTGCAGCAAACACCGATACATCTAAAAATCACGTCGCTGATACTGTAAAGCTTTCTCCGCCTTTAAAGCCTTTGCCAAATACTTCTTTGCCTGATTCTTTAAATAAAAATCACGTTGTTGATTTAAATAAGATTGACACGTCAGGCCCACCTGCAGCGGTTTCTACAGCGATTGATTCTAACAAACAAAATTCTTTACCAGGCAAATCATCAATTGATACTTTAAAAGGAACTAAAATAATTAAGTTGGATAAGGCCGATACTGCTGTAAGATATTTTCTTGCTTTTCACCATGTGAGAATTTTCAATGACTCATTACAAAGTGTTTGTGACAGCCTGTTTTTTTCAGGACAGGATTCTGTATTCAGGTTGTTTTATAATCCTGTTGTATGGAGCGGACAAAGCCAGGTAACCGGCGATACTATTTTTTTATATACGAAAAATAAAAAGCCGGAGCATTTGTATGTTGTTAATAACGCCATGATCATTAATAAAACTAAAGAGGGATTTTATAACCAGATTTCCGGCAAAACAATAAATGCATATTTTAAAGACGGTGCAATTGATTACGCAAGAGTGAAAGGCCAAAAAGCGGAAAGTATTTATTACATCCAGGATAATGACAGTGCTTATGTTGGTATGAATAATTCCACAGGAGATGTCATCGATATGTTTTTTTTAAAAGGCGGACTTAACAAAGTAAAGTTTATAAATGATGTACATGGCACCATGTATCCTATGAAACAAATACCTGAAGATAAAATGTATCTGAAAAACTTTAACTGGCTTGATAAGAGAAGGCCAAAAAATAAACTTGAGCTATTTGAATAATCAGTTTTCCCTTTTAATTAAATATTCCGCTAAATCGTTTAAGGGTTTCTTTCTTACAGAAGACACTGCGATCTCTTCAAGATGATAAAGTGATTTTTGAAGGTATTCATCTTTAAGTTTTTTTGACCATTCACCTACGTTGCAATCTTCATAAATTTCCAGGATTTTTTCTACCTTATCAGGCGGATCATTTTCCAGCAAATATTTAAGTTCTTGTAAATGATTGCCGGAAGCCACTTCCAGAGCGTGTATAAGTAAAAAAGTTTTTTTATTGGCAAGAATATCACCACCGGTCCGTTTGCCAAATTTTTGCGGATCTCCAAAGGCATCTAAATAATCATCCTGCACCTGGAATGCTATACCCAGGTTTTTTCCAAATTCATAAAGATGTTTCTGATTGCCTTCTCCTGAGCCGCCTAACAAAGCGCCAACCTGTAAACTTGCCGCCAGCGATACAGAAGTTTTCAATTCAATCATATTTAAGTACGCAGTAAAACTTACGCTGTTCGTCTTTTCAAAATCCATATCTAATTGCTGGCCTTCGCAAACCTGCCTTGCCGTATTATTGAACAGTCTAATCACTTTTTGCAGGTAGTCAACCTTAATTTTATTAAGATAATCATAAGCAACAACAAGCATTACATCTCCTGCAAGCAATGCGGTTGGTTCGCCAAATTTTGTGTGTACAGTTTCAAAGCCACGACGCAGCGGAGCTTTGTCCATAATATCGTCATGTATTAATGTAAAGTTGTGAAAAAGCTCAATTGCAGTGGCTACATGATATGCGTCAGGATTGATCTCATTAACCAGTTCATTTCCCATCAAACACATAACGGGCCTTATTCTTTTACCATTAAGGTTTAAAATGTATTGTGAAGAATCGTAAAGACTTCCAGGTTCATAAGGAAAATGACGAACATTAAACGTCTTTTCAAAAATTACTAAAAGCTGTGAAAACGAATGCATGCAGCGGTAAAAATTAAAACGTAAAAAACATATGTCAATACTTTTTTTTCTTTCGTTCTTTTGGTGCTTCTTTCTTTGATTTATTACTTTTCACTTTTGAATTTCCTGGCATCCATTGAAAATCCAATTGTCTTTTACCAAGATTTGCAGACACTAATTTTATAGTGATAAGATCTCCCATTCTAAATTTTCTGCCGCTTCTCAAACCAACTAAAGCATAATCAGTTTCATCAAGCCTGAAATCATCATACTCTGAAAGATCTCTTACTGACACCAATCCTTCACATTTGTGTTTAACTGTCTCAACCCAAAAGCCAAATGACGATACGCCGCTGATAACACCTTCAAATTCTTCACCGAGATAATCCTGCATAAACTCCACCTGCTTATATTTATTACCTGCTCTTTCGGCTTCCATTGCTGATCTTTCCTTTTCACTGCAGTGCTTGCATTTCTCTTGCATTTTTTTATCAGGCACAATTTGTTTTTCGAGTATTTCGCTTAAAACCCTGTGCACTAACACATCAGGATAACGCCTTATTGGTGATGTGAAATGGCAATAATGCTCAAAGCCCAAACCGTAGTGCCCAACATTTTCAGATGTATAAATAGCCTTTGCCATTGTACGTATTCCTAACTGCTCAAGTACATGCTGTTCAGGTTTTCCCTTCACATCTAAAAGGAGCTTATTAAATGAAGCGGCAACTGCTGCTTCGTTGTTCATATCAAAGTGATAACCGAATTTTTTAGCGAAAGCTGCAAAAGGCTTTAGCTTTTCCTCATCAGGTGTATCATGTATGCGATAAGGAAACGGAACAGGCTTTTTATTTACAATGATTTTCGAAACATGTTCGGCAACTGTTCTGTTGGCGAGCAGCATAAACTCTTCAATCAATTGATGCGACTCAGTACTTTCTTTTACTATAACACCGGTAGGTTTTGCGTTTTCATCTAAAGTAAACTTTACCTCAGTTGAAGAGAAATTTATAGCACCATTTTTAAATCGTTCGCTTCTAAATTTTTGTGCCAGATCATTAAGCAGTAAAATTTCTTCACAATATAATCCCTCTCTTGCATTAATTATTTGCTGAACATCTTCATAAGTAAACCTGTGATTAGAATGGATCAAAGTTTTTCCTGACCAATATCCTTTTACTTCACCGTTGGTATTTATTTTAAAAATAACCGAGAAGGTACATTTATCTTCTTGCGGCCTTAACGAACATAATTCGTTGGAAATTTTTTCAGGCAGCATCGGGTTAACCCTATCAGGGAGATAAACACTCGTTGCTCTGTCATAAGCACTTTTATCCAGTTCAGTTTCAGGCTTTACAAAATGGCTTACGTCTGCAATATGAACACCAATTTCATACTCGTTACCTGGTAATTTTTTTAAGGAAAGTGCATCATCAAAGTCTTTAGCATCAACGGGGTCAATAGTAAATGTAAGCGTATCCCTGCAATCACGTCTTCTCGCTGTTTCTTGTTCACTTATGGTGTTAGAGAGCACCGAGGTTTCGTCCAGTACTTCTTTTGAAAATGCCAATGGAAAGCCGCTCTCCGTAAGTATTTCCTGCATCGCTATATCATTAACATCTTTAGGCTTTATCACAGATATCACCTCGCCTTCAGGCTTCTTTTCATCTTTATCCCAATTAACCAGTCGCACTACAACTCTATCATTATTTTTTGCACCGTTTGTATTTTTTAAGCTTATGTAAAAATCAGGAATAGGCTTTTGGCTATCTGGTTTAAAAAAGGCGAAATTTTCATTCACTTCAATAGCTCCGGAAAACTCTGTTTGTTTTCTTTCTAAAATTTCTACTATTCTTCCTTCTAATCTTTTGCCCTTGTTATCGCTGATCTTCACTCTTACTGTATCCCCGTGCAAGGCGGTGTTGAAATCATGTGGCCTGATGAAAATATCTTTTTCTAAACCATCAATAATTACATACCCGATACCTGACCGGGTTACGTCAATTTTTCCTGTTAATAAATTTTGAGGATGCTTATTCTTTCTGCCAGATTCATACAAGCCGGTACCTGCGTTGTGGCAGGTTATAAATTGTTGAGGTGCAATTTACGCACTAATCTGTTTACTTTTTTGAGGAACGCCTTTATACAACGTCGAGTGTTTTTATCTCTTCTTTATATTCACCCGGAAGAACAAAGAATTTTATTATTCCTTCCAGTTTTATTAAACGACTGAGCTTATAAATAAAGAGCAGGGGAGTGAGCAAGGAATGTTTGCCAAGTTTGAGTAATCGATTTACTGTTGCGGGCACAACAAGTATTTGTGATTGAAGCAATATGAAATAACGCACAGCGCCAAGATGCTTTTTATATTGTTTATACAGATCAATAGTGAAATGGCTTTTTTCAAGATCGTTGTTTAAATGGTACGCACGAACTGGTAACCATTCGCTATAATTTTGAGGAAGATCTTTTAGTTGCATTCTATTACCTAATCGTAAGAACACATTATAAACTTCTTCTTTTTCCTCCGGCGTCAGTTGTCTTTCCATTAGTTCGAATGA
>CAXSEB010000096.1:0-7638 GCA_964235805.1 uncultured Chitinophagaceae bacterium
TTGTTTTAGATCCGTCTCATTTGTGGCTCACCATCCATGAATCAGCGGGTCATCCTTCAGAGCTTGATCGTGTGCTTGGTTACGAAGCCAATTTTGCCGGAACAAGTTTTCTTACTCTTGATAAATGGGAATCGAAGAAATTTAATTATGGAAGTAAGCTGGTAAACATAATTGCAGATAAAACACAGGTTGGTTCTTTAGGAGCTGTAGGATATGATGATGAAGGCGTGAAAACCAAAAAGTGGGATATAATAAAAGAGGGCACACTCGTAAACTACCAGGCCATTCGTGACCAGGCACATATCATAGGTTTAAAAGAATCCCAGGGATGTTGCTATGCTGATAACTGGAGCAGTGTTCAGTTTCAAAGGATGCCCAATATTTCTTTAGTTCCCGGCAAGGAGAAAAAAAGTGTAGATGATTTAATAAAAAATGTAGAAAAAGGAATTTATATAGTTGGAGATGGTTCATTTTCCATAGATCAGCAACGATATAATTTTCAGTTTGGAGGGCAGTTGTTTTATGAGATAAAGAATGGAAAAATAGCCGGAATGCTAAGAGATGTTGCTTACCAGTCCAACACACAGGAATTTTGGAATTCCTGCGTTGCCATAGCTGATGAAAGTGATTATCGTTTAGGCGGATCTTTCTTTGATGGTAAAGGTCAGCCAGTGCAGTCCAGTGCGGTTTCGCATGGCTGTTCAACAACAAGGTTTAACGGAGTAAATGTTATTAATACAGCAAGAAAAATTTAATATGCCACTATTAAGTAAACAAGAAGCACAAGCCTTGCTTAAAAAAGTGCTTAGCTATTCAAAAGCAGATGAATGTGAAGTTAATTTAGATGGTTCTGATGGAGGTAACCTTCGTTATGCTCGCAATGCAGTTTCAACCAGCGGCGGAATAAGCAGAAACAACCTTGTAGTTCAATCATCTTTTGGTAAGAAAGTAGGCGTTGCAACTGTTAATGAATTTGATGATGCCTCTCTGGAAAAAGCTGTTAAGCGTTCGGAAGAACTTGCAAGACTAGCGCCTGAAAATCCTGAATTTATTAAGAATCTTGGTCCGCAGCAATACGGTGAATCAAAAACTTATGTTCCTGAAACCGCAGCAATCACTCCAAGACTTCGTGCCGATGCTGTAGCCGAAAGTTTACAGATATCAAAAGATAACAAACTTAACGCAGCTGGTTTTCTTGAAAACTCAACAGGTTTTTCTGCGATGATGAATTCAAGTGGTCTGTTTGCTTATAACACTGCAACAAATGTAAATTTCAGTGTTACTCTCAGAACTGATGATGGCAAAGGCTCAGGCTATGCGATTAAAGGATATAATGATATTTCGAAACTTGATGTAAAAACCGCAACTTCTGTGGCAGCAAAAAAAGCAATTCAATCAGTTACCGCCAAAGCGATAGAACCGGGAAAGTATACTGTTATTTTAGAACCTGCTGCCGGAGCAGTTTTGCTCGAAAATCTTTTTTTTGGTTTAGATGCCCGTCGGGCAGATGAAGGCCGAAGCTTCCTAAGCAAAGCGGGCGGCGGAACAAAACTTGGTCAAAAGCTGGTAGATGATGTAGTTACCATTTATTCAGATCCCCAAAATAGTGAATTACCTTCTCCAGCCTGGGCTGGTGATGGAAGGCCACAGGAAAAAGTTACGTGGATTGATAAAGGAGTAGTTAAAAACATGTATTATTCCCGCTTTTGGGCACAAAATAAAAATGTAAAAGCAACACCTGCGCCTGATGGTGTAATTATGCTTGGTGGCACTGCAAGTTTAGATGACCTTATCAAAAGCACACAAAAAGGAATACTGGTTACACGCTTATGGTACATACGTTCTGTTGATCCTCAAACGTTACTTTTAACAGGGTTAACGCGTGACGGAACTTTTTATATAGAAAATGGAGTAATTAAATTTCCTGTTAAAAATTTCCGCTTTAATGAAAGCCCTGTTATTATGCTGAACAATGTAGAAGCATTAGGCATTCCGGAAAGAACTGTAAGCGGAGAATCAAACAGCAGTTATCTTATACCTCCAATGAAAATCCGTGACTTTACATTCAGCTCATTATCTGATGCTGTATAGAGAAAAAAGCGTTTTTGGGAGATCATTACTATCAGGTGTTCATTGCATACATAATTATGTTCACTCCGAATTTAGTATTGTCTTCTGCTAAAAATCTTTTGTTTCTAAAATCATAATCCCATTCGCAACCATAATCTTTATTGCTGTATAAAACAGCTATGCGATTATTTATGGTTATCGCTTTTAAGTATTCGTGTATAAGGTCATCGCCCCAGCCGTTAAGCTCAAAAGACGTGTTGGGCGGGCCTTTTTCAAATTTAAAAAATGAACTATAGATATCATGTGTATTGGCAATCTTTTTTAAGGCACCTGACCCAAAAACGGCAGTCATTTGTGCTTCAAATGATTTAGCAAATAGCCCGTCAATATCATGATTGCAATCATCAACAAAAATAAATCCTCCATTTTCTACATACTTTTTAAAATTTTTTTTCTCAGTTGCATCAAACTGCACCAGCTTGTGCCCGCTTAAGTAACAGAAGGCAAATTCGAATATTTCACTGCCGGATAAATCAATTACTTTTTCGGTTGTATTTATGGGAATTGTTGTGTATTCAAGCAGTGAATTTAAAATATTGGAAGGCATTCGCTGATCTGTATCCCAATCGCCTGAACGGTATCTCAATCTTATAAACGTAAATTTAGAGTTCAACATCTTTCAATTTACTAAAAAGTACTATCCTGCTAACTTTAATGTATAATATTTGCAATAACTTTCTCATCAATATTAAAATACTGCTTTTGGATATCTCAGAGGATACAATACATGAACTTCTTGCCAAACTTCCTTTATTAAAAAAAGAAATACAAAAAGTTATTGTAGGGCAGGATGTTATTCTTGAGGAAATCTTAGTGGCAATGCTTGCAGGCGGACATTGTTTACTGGAGGGAGTTCCCGGTCTTGCAAAAACTTTAATGGTTCGTACCTTAAGCCAGGCATTGCATCTTTCATTTCGCAGAATTCAGTTCACTCCGGATTTGATGCCTACTGATATCCTGGGTACTGAAATTTTAGAAGAAGATCATACAACAGGTAAACGGTTTTTTAAATTTAACCAGGGGCCGTTGTTTGCAAACATTGTTTTGGCTGATGAAATAAACAGGACACCTCCTAAAACCCAATCAGCATTACTGGAAGCAATGCAGGAGTTTGAAGTTACTTATGGTGGAAAAACATATGCTCTTGATAAACCATTTTTCATATTGGCTACTCAAAACCCAATAGAGCAGGCAGGCACTTATCCACTTCCTGAAGCTCAGCTTGATCGCTTTTTGCTTTATATAAAAATTGATTATCCATCTCAGCAGGAAGAGATTGATATACTTTATAAAACCACAGGAAATAAAAATGTAATAACTGAACCGGTATTAGGCGCATCAGAAATTCAACAACTGCAGGCATTGGTTCGTGAAGTGAGTATAAATGACGACCTGGTTACATACGTCAGCAATTTAGTAAGAGCAACCCGGCCAACAGCTAATTCCATAAAATTTGTTAATGAATGGGTACGTTGGGGCGCCGGGCCAAGAGCGGGACAAGCATTAATATTAACTGCAAAAGCAAGGGCATTATTTAAAGGAAGATATGCAGTTATTATGGAAGATATTTCGACAATGGCAAAACCGGTATTACGGCATAGAATATTAATGAACTTTAAAGCGGATGCGGAAAATGTAACATCAGAAAACGTTGCTGATGAATTGATAAAGACTATAGAAAGGCCTAAAGCTATATTTCGCTGAGAGGGTGCTGCAAAAAAGATATGAAATTAGCGCAGCGTGAAAGATCATTTAAAACTCCTAAATATTTATAGAGCAGAAACCACCTTTCCCGTATGAGCCACTTACTCGACCCAAAAGTTTTAATGGCAATTAAAGATTTGACTTTAGCCGTAAAAACTACTGTAGATGGGTTTATGACTGGTATTCATAAAAGTTATAATAAAGGTACCGGCATGGAGTTTAGCCAGTATAGAAGCTATCAACCAGGAGACGACCTGCGTTCACTTGATTGGAAAATGTTTGCCCGTTCTGACAGGTATTATATAAGAGAATCGGAAATTGAAACAAGCATATCTGCCAGGTTTTTATTGGATACAAGTGCTTCAATGAACCACAAGGACGGGTGCCTTACCAAGATGCAGTTTGCAAAATATGTTGCTGCTTCATTAGCTTACCTTTCCTATTTACAAGGTGATGCTATCGGCTTATATCTTTTTCGTGAAGGCAATGTGTATTCTTTACCCTCGCGTAAAGATCACCAGCACTTAACAAGATTACTCTACCAGTTAGAACATGTACAGGCAGGTGGAAAGTTTACTGAGTCGCATCATTACCGGAATATTTTTTTAGGTTCTCAAAAAAAAGAACTCATGGTTTTTATAACAGACTTTTACCAACAGGATAATGAGATATCAAAGATGCTTGAGCTTGCTTCTTCACTAAAACATGAAATTATAGTGTTGCACATAATTGCGCAAAACGAGATGGAATTAAACTACAAAGGATTTACTACTTTAGAAGATCTTGAAACAAAGCAAACCATTAAAATAGAGCCGCAACAACAAAATAAAGTTTATAAACAAAGGCTGGCTGAATACCTGGCAACTATACGAACTCAACTTCTTGATAAGAACATTTTTTACAGATTGATCAAAATGAATGAACCTATTGATACCTCTTTAAGAGACTTTTTGAACCAGCGTAATAAGTTAAAAGTTTAAAGTTGTTTCAAATTTTGCAACCTACATGGCTTTTTGCAATAGCAGGTATAGTGATACCTGTTATTATTCATTTTTGGAATATCCGTGATGGCAAAATATTACAGGTAGGAAGTATCTTATTATTGAAGGAAACTGCAACACAGCAGGCAAGAAGCCTGCGACTGAAAGATATTTTATTGCTGATACTAAGATGTCTGCTGATAATCGTTTTAGCTTTTTTAATTGCAAAACCACAGTGGAAAAAACAGCTTTCAGCAACCAGCGAGAAAGGCTGGATAATGATGGAGAAACAATGCATTAATGAAACCTATAAAAACTTTAAACCTATAATAGATTCTTTAATAATGACGGGTTATAAATTTCATTATTTTAAGAAAGGCTTTAAGCCCGGCAATCTCAAAGATGCCTTGAAAGCCTCGGATGATACCAGTACCGAAGTCGATGCTTCTTACTGGGCTTTATTAAAACAATTAAACGAACAGGTTCCGGCAGAACTACCTGTTTATTTATTTACTGATGACAAACTTAGAAGATTTGCAGGAAGACGGCCGGAATTACAAATGAATTTGAAATGGATGACTTATACATCACGTGATACAGTAATAAAATATATTGCCAAGGCTTATAAAACTATAAGTGACAGTATTCGTGTAATTGTTGCGAACAGCAAGCCAGCGGCTACTATCAATACTTTTGAGAATGTAGCTTTGACTGATAACAATAGCCATTTTTTGCTAATTAATAAAAATAACAAAGTGTTTTTGTCAGGCAGGGATAGTACTTTAAAAAACAGTGTTCAAATAGACACAACAACTATTAATATTAATATTTATACCGACCAATACACCACCGATGCAAACTATTTGAAAGCTGCTATCGATGCTATTGAACAGTATACAGGCTTAAAGATAAAAGCTTCTGTTATCAATAATATTAACGCCATAAACCCAGGTACAGATTGGTTATTTTGGTTATCAGAAAAAGCTTTACCATTTCAACAACTTCCTTCAAAAGTTTTTATTTATGAAAAAGGAAAGGAGCAACAAATATACTCATGGATAATACCAGCACATACTCTTTCAATTGATAAGGAAGATGTACAACTTTCACGCTTTATACAAAACAACTCAACAGCTCGTAACAACTTTGAAACGTTATGGAAAGATGGTTTTGGACACCCGCTCCTGACTTTAGAAAAAACAGGCAACAATTATACTTACTATTTTTATAGCCGTTTTAATCCTTCATGGAATGATCTTCCCTGGAATTCACACTTTGTTGAAATGGTATTTGATCTGTTGGTTGAACCTGATCCTCGTATAAAAAAATTTGATAACAGAATTATCGATAAAGCCCAGCTTCATCCTGAAATTGCAAAAGAAGGTAAAGCTTTTGGCAAACAGGATTTTGTTGAAACTGTAGATATTACCGAAGCTTTCTGGCTTTTAGCGTTTATAATTTTTTGTATAGAAAGATACATTTCATTAACCAACAAACATGAAGTGTATGCATGAATCGGGAGGCAGAAAAATCTTAATATTATTAAAAAAGAAGTGGATGTACAAAGCTGTGGCTTCACATTTTCTGGTAGCATTAGCGCTTACTCTTTTTATATGGATACTTCTAAACAAATTATTCCTTCTTTCATTTTATTGGAGCATACCTTGTTTGATATTTTTCTTTTTAATCACAATTGTAATTGACAACAAATGGAAATTCACCGAGTGGGATGTATCAAGATATTTGAATGCCACAAAACCAGGGTTTGAAGAAAGTGTACAACTGGTTTTAAAGCCTCAGCTCTCATTAAATCTTCTTGAAAAATTGCAACTTAAAAAAATAGAAACTGAGTTGTTTTCCTTACAAAATACCGATCCTTTAAGAAAACAATTTACTACATCACTTATAGCGTTATCAATTGCTTTAGTAATTAGCATTGCTTTATTTTATGCTCCTCTTAAAATCAATTCATCAAATTCAGCAAATACCACAAGACACTCATCATTAATCAAACCTGTTAATGAAAAATTATTGCCTGAAATAAAGAGTGCAAACATTATTATAACTCCGCCTTTGTATACACATGAAAATCTAAGGCAACAAAGCAAGTTTAATTTATTGGCGGAAGAAGGTTCTACAGTTACCTGGCAAATCCAAACAAACATGCCAGCAAAAAAAGTGAAGCTTCTCTTTAACGATGGTGTGGTATTATCACTTACAAATAATGTGGGGCAATTAACATGGAAATCGCAAAAACAAATAAAAACCTCCGGCTTTTACCAGGTAAAAATTGATAGCCAGATATCTGAATTATATAAGATAGAAGTTATTAAAGATCAGCCTCCTTCTATAGCCATTCAATCTCCAAAACCAAGTACTTCTATAAACTACGGAGAACCCGTAAAGGCAACAGTAGAGGCTCTTTTGGCAGACGATTATGGTATTAGCAAAGCTAATATTTCAGCAACTATTTCCAGAGGACAGGGGGAAAGTGTAAAGTTTACAGAACATAAATTATTTTTTAAAAAATTTGCTGCAGGCAACAAGCTTTATAATTTAAATACATCAATAGATTGTAAAGCAACAGGAATGCAGCCGGGAGATGAATTATACTTTTATGTAAGCACCATTGATAATCATAGCCAGGAAACACATTCGGATGTTTACAAAGTTACTTTACAGGACACGACTAACCAGATGAGTATGGACGGACGCTTATCACCTATCGATATAAAGCCGGAGCTTTTTAGAAGTCAGCGACAGATTATTATTGAAACAGAGCAACTGCTTAAAAATAAAACAACTATTACTTCAGCAGAATTTA
>CAXSEB010000097.1:0-6157 GCA_964235805.1 uncultured Chitinophagaceae bacterium
CCTGGAAAGATGCACAGGGCTTTAAGTTTCAAGACGGCAGAAAGCTGAAAGTAAAACAAGTTGATGCCAACATTTACCATTATGGTTGGGTGAAGCATCCGCAAACCGCCAATAAAAAAGCTCTTTTTTTTACAACATTGCATCACCCGGATTTTGTTGCAAGTGAAGAAAGCCTACAAAAAGATTTTGATTATCATCATATAGACAGGCTTGCTTTATTTACCGGAACCCATCCAAAGGTTATGAATGATAAGGTAAAAGCTATAAACTGGAAGTTTGATTTTGATCCAACACAAAAACGATTTAGCAAGATGAGTTTAAAACACAAAGTAGGTCATCTTATTGAAGACATTACGGGTATCCGACTTGGAGAATATCGCAATTACAAAATAATTTAAGATACCTGTTAATAAAATTTGAAGAAGATATTAACGGAGATAAGAAACATTAATAAAGTTTTAAAAAGATTAGTAAATGGAATTCAAAGACAAAATAGTTTCCGCCTGGCATAATCGTGATCTGTTGAAAGAGGCAGAGTATTCCAACGCGGTTAAACAAGTTATTGACGAAGTGGATAAAGGAAAACTCAGAACAGCGGAACCGAAAGGTGATACCTGGCAGGTTAATGAATGGGTAAAGCAGGCTATACTTTTATATTTTAGTATTCAGCAAATGGAAACATACGTTTTGCCTCCGTTTGAATTTTATGACAAGATGAAGCTTAAAAGTAATTACAAAGAATTAGGAGTAAGAGCTGTGCCTCATGCTGTAGCACGCTATGGCGCTTACCTTGCAAGAAACGTAGTGCTTATGCCCAGTTATGTAAATATAGGCGCTTATGTAGATGAAGGTACAATGGTGGATACGTGGGCAACGGTAGGCAGTTGTGCGCAAATAGGCAAGCACGTTCATTTAAGTGGGGGAGTAGGTGTAGGAGGAGTGCTTGAGCCTTTGCAGGCAAGCCCTGTAATAATAGAAGATGGTTGTTTTATCGGAAGCCGCAGTATCGTTGTAGAAGGTGTTCGGGTTGAAAAAGAAGCGGTACTTGGTGCCAACGTGGTACTTACTCAATCCACAAAGATTATTGATGTAAGCGGAAGCGAACCCGTGGAATATAAAGGACGAGTTCCCGCCAGAAGTGTTGTAATACCGGGAAGTTATATAAAGAAATTTATGGCAGGAGAATATAATGTGAGCTGCGCCCTTATAATCGGGAAGCGAAAAGAAAGTACAGATACAAAGACCAGTCTTAATGATGCATTAAGAGACTTTAATGTAGCAGTGTAAAAGCCCGCAATGGATGTTGATGTTAATCGAATATTTTACCTGCATTTAAAATATTATTTGGATCAAATATTTTTTTTATGTTCCTCATTAAATTAAGATGCGTTTCATCAAACACGATATCCATATAACTTTTTTGTACTAATCCAATCCCGTGTTCGCCACTGATAGTGCCACCTAATGATTTTACTAACTTAAATAATGCTCTAAGACTTTCAACCATTTCAGGATCATCCTGGCTATTGCCTGTGCCTGTTTTTTTTATTCGGATATGCAAGTTACCATCGCCGGCGTGGCCATAACATACCGCCTCAAAAGCATACTTTTTACCTAATTGCTTAACACCTTTTATCAGTGCAGGAAGTTCAGCTCTTGGAACAACTGTATCTTCTTCTATTGTATAACCAGCAATTTTAACGGCTTCCGCAACCCTTCTTCTTAACTTCCATAGTTCTGCCTTTTGTGTGGCGTTGTCAGCGAAGTAAATTTCACCACAATCATACTGGTTAAGCATTTCAGCTATAGCTTCCATTTCAAGCATTAAGGTATCCATGTAGTTTCCATCCACCTCAATTATCAAGTGCGCTGCTGTATCATTTGTGATAGGAACAGGAAAGCTGCCAATGAATTTGCCGGTGATGAGCAATGCATCAATTTCAACTAACTCCAAAGCGCTCGGCGTATAACCGGCCATAAAGATGGCACTTACAGCTTTGCTTGCATTCTCAAGATTATTAAAGGGCACCAACATGAGAAGATCATACTTAGGCAGCGGTATCAGCTTTAAAACAATCTTAGTAACTATTGCTAAAGATCCTTCGCTGCCAACAATCAATTGGGTGAGATTATAACCTGTCGAATTTTTTAAAACATTAGCGCCGGTCCAGACAATTTCCCCGGTAGGCAATACTACCTCAAGGTTCAAAACATAATCTTTTACAACACCATATTTTACTGCTTTTGGGCCGCCGCTGTTCGCTGCAACGTTTCCTCCTATATAACAAGATCCACGGCTGCTTGGGTCTGGCGGATAGAATAGCCCTTTTTCGTTTACAGTATTTTGCAGCACTTCCGTAATTACTCCCGGCTCTGTAATTACCTGTAAATTCTTTTCATCAATTGCTATAATCGAATTCATTCTTTCCATAGAAATTAATACACCGCCCAAATGGGGCAATGCACCTCCGCTTAGCCCTGTGCCTGCGCCCCTTGGCGTTACAGGGATTTTATTTTCGTTGCATATTTTTAATATTGCTCTGATCTCGGTTGCAGTCCGTGGTTTTATTACTACATCAGGTAAATAATTCAGATGTTCTGTTTCATCATGAGAATATTTCAATAAGACTTCGGCGGCTGTTGTTACATGCTCTGTGCCTGCAATTGTTTTAAAAGCTTTGATAAGGTCTTCGGCTATTTTTTTTCTTCCGGTTTTTATGTGCATTTCCCCTTTTATTTTCAAGTGCAATCAATCTTTCTTATTAATACTCTTTGCTCCTATAAAGTTATTCTATATAATAATAATTTTACAGTGCCAGGGGTTGGTTAAAATTTATTAACATATTTTGTTAATACGAAGTGAATCGTATATTTGCTTACGAATATGTTCGTACTAACTTAACAACTCAATAAAACCTTACTAAATGAAAAAGAAAACAAACATGATGCGCATGTTATTCCTGGTGCTGATGTGTTCTGTAATTGCAGTAACCAGCACGTCGTTTCGTGACACTCCAAAAATAAATCCCTTTGCTTTGCCACAGGTATTTGCAGATACACCCAAGCACAATCAGCTTCAAATAAATATTGATATGAAAGACCTGGACAAGGCTATAGGTGATGTTAATATAGAATTAAAAGGAATTGACTGGAACAAGATATCTAAGGAAGTTGAGGTTTCTTTAAATTCAATCGATGTGAATAAAATGAAGAGAGATATTGATCACTCTTTACAAAGCATAGACTGGGAAAGGATCAAAACCGATGTAAATAATTCAATAAAAGAGATAAATACTGATGAAATAAAGATCAACATAAAGAGAGCCGCTGCTGATATTAAGGCACACGTAAACTCAGAGGAGTTTAAGCGGAATATGAAACATTTAAAGAAGGTAGATTCGGAAAAATTAAAGAAGGAAATTAAGCAGATGCAAAAAGATATTGAACGCAAAAAAGATCAGCTTAAAATTGAAAGAGATAAGATAAAAGATAATGTTGGCAACGATACCACAAAAGTTATTGAGCGTAGCAATACTACTGAAAGTTCATATACGATACCCGAAAAAAACAGGTTCTTCTTTTTAATTTGAAATATTTCTTTCCTGGTAAAGTATTTATGCTTAAAAGCTTGGGCAAAGAGTTTGCCTTAAATTACCTTTTGATACACCATAAAAGCCTTTCTTAATTACACTAAATTCAAGAGCTCCCCGGTAATTATTAAAATCTTTCAGGGAAGAAGTAGTTACATCATAGCTAAAAAGAAACCTCGTATTGCTTAATTCAAAACCAGCCATTGGAATAATTGCATCGCCCAAACGGTAATATAAACCTCCGATGAGTTGTTTATCTCCATCACCTGATAAATTATAACTGCCGTTTAAACCCATTACCAATTCACTTGCCTTTGCCTGTGTAGTATAGTATGCGTTGGGGTTAAGTATAACATCGTCATTAAGCTTGTAAATAGCATTTATAAAGCCTATGTGCCGCATAGCAACCCGGGCACTATCGCTGCCATCACTAAAAAAACTCTCCTTTGGACGGTTAACGTGATGTATAGAGTAACCGGCATTTATGTAGATGTTTTCAGTGGGAAAGTAAGCATAATTCATTCCTGCCTGTACATCGAAATAGCTGATATTATTATTATCCAATACTACACTTGTAGGAAGATTTGCATCAAAGAATTTACCGTCAAACTGGTCAGGAAATTTAAGTTTTGACTGATCAATTCTTTTGTTGGCCCAACCAACGTTAAAGCCTGCCGAAAGCAAACTGCTTAGGCCAAGTAACTGGTGATAAGCAACGGAAGCATATGCTTTTGTTGATGTCAAACTTCCGCTTCCGGCAACATCGCTCAATATTAAGCCGCCAAGGCCAAGCCATCCGTTTTCTAACCTGTCCCTAAAAACCTGTGCATCTCCAAATACGCTGATGGTTTTATAAGGTACAGCCATAATATTTGAATATTGATTTCTGTAATTTGCTCCAATTCGATAATCAGCATCTGGAATAAACCCAGTATTGGCGGGGTTGGTAGTTAAGGGCGAACTAAAAAACTGCGAGAAATGCAGATCCTGCGCCTGGAGGCACAATACAAGCAATAAGTTGTATGTTATAAGGAGTAAGTATCTAATTTTTTTCATCCGTTTTTAATTATCAATTCTCAACTATCAATTCTCATGTTAATTTATCTCAAAAGTGTAATATCACCTGTTTTTCTAAACTTTTTTCCATCGGAAAAAGTAACATCTAATGTATATGCATAAACATCTACAGGCTGAATCTTGCCATTAAATCTTCCATCCCATCCCAGCTTTTGACTGCCGGATTCAAATACATTTTGTCCCCACCGGTTATATATCTTCCAACGCATATCCGTTATTCCAAAACCTGCTACTTTAACAACACTGTTTACACCGAATTTACCGGGAGTGAAAGCGCTTGGCACATCAAGCAAAGGCCTGATAAGTGATTGAACCGGCTGACATGTATCATCAACGCAACCAGCCTCATTCTGTACAGTAAGGCAAACATTAAATGTGCCTGTTGCCGGGAAGATGTGCCGCGGATTTTGCTCATTGGAAGAATCACCATCTTCAAATTTCCACAGGTAGCTTATTGCTCCTGTTGATTGATCAGTAAACTGTGTAAAAGTATTTTCTGCGGGAACAGTTGGGTTAAAAATAAATGAAGCAATTGGCGCACCTGATACAGAAATTGTTTTAATAGCAGAATCAATTACGTTACAGGAAGTTGAATCAAAAGCAAATAACTTAACAGTATAATTACCCGCAACGGTATACAAATGAACAGGACTATCCTCATTAGATGAAGTGCCATCACCAAAATCCCAGCTGAAGCTTAGTCCACCAAGTGAAGTGTTTTGAAAAGCTGCATTATAAGGTAAACAGCCACTTGCAGGAGTATTAAATTGTGCGCTAAGTTGCGGAGAAAGTCTTACTAATTTTGATGTGTCATCGGGCGAATTACAAAAAGCCGTGTCCTGTAACGTTAAAGTAACCTTATAGGTGCCAGGCCCGGCATAAGTATGATTCACCGATTGAAGGCCTGTTAGAATTGGCCTTGTGCCATCTCCAAAATCCCATATAAAACTTTCGGGACCAAAATTATTAAATGCAGAAGTTGATGTATTATCAAACTTGTAACTAAGATTGGTACAGGGTAATAGTTTATTAGCAACCATACCAATCAAAGCCTTATTATTGCCTGCCCGTATGCTAAGGAATGCTGTGTCAGCAACGTTACATGTAGTACTATCAATAGCAACAAGCATTACTTTATACCTTCCTACAAGGTTATAAGTATGTGAAATATTAAAATCAGTTGTAGTTACTTTTGGTGAATTATCGCCAAAATCCCAGACATAAGTTTTACCTTTTTGTAACGTGTCAGTAAAATCAACCGTTAAAGGGATACAGCCCGTACTGTCAGGGATACCTTCAATAGAAGCACGAGGTGCGGCAACAACACCTGCAAAGTTCATTTCAATTTTAAGCATGCCGAGGTTACAACTTGCACCTGACATTGCCTGGTTGGTTGTAGACCATGAGCCCGGTGTTCCATAAAAATTTACAGTTCGTTCGCAGTTAGCACACATAGCCTGGTAGATAACTCCAAACTTATCAAAGCGGCT
>CAXSEB010000097.1:6167-7630 GCA_964235805.1 uncultured Chitinophagaceae bacterium
TTCTGCCAACCGGATCTAACTGTCCAAAGAAGGTTCCGTACAATTGCGAAGCCGCGTCTTTCTTTAACACAAAGAAATAAAAATCACTTCCTGACGGATCGGTAGTAGATTTAATTGCATCAGGAGTAACCGGCATTCCACGGGTTGTGCCGGTTTTGTATCCTTCTATAATATTTGCTTTACCACCCCAGCCGGAAACATATACATTTTCGCACCTGTCAACTAAAAAAGCCGTAGGAGAAATATTAGGATAATCTGAACCGGAACCAAACGTAGTAGAATAAATATAACTGCTAAGGTCTGGTTTCATTTTTGAAATGAATTGCTTTGCGTTAGCATTTACAAAAGCAGCGTTAAGCACAGGCCAGCTTCCTTCTGTTGTACCCATAACATACACATTACCGGCTTTATCTGTTTCAATTCCATAAACCTGGTCTGCAGCTTTTGTTCCGAGGTATGTTCCTTTAACAATGGACGAGCCATTATTCGTTATTTCTGTTACATAACCATCACAATCGCCACCGGAATTTATTGAGCTGATAACCCCTGAAGCTGAAATAGCTTTTATATCAGTACTCGCTGTACCGCCACCTACGTAGAGATTATTATTATTACCAAGAGTTAAAACGTATGCTGCATCCATCATTGTTCCTCCTAAATAGCTGCTCCACACTACATCGCTGGCATTAGGGTTCAATTTAAGAACAACTCCATCCTGCACACCAGAAAAAGCAGGTTGAAAAACGCCTGGTGTAGTTTTGAAATTTTCTGATCGTGTACAAGATGCAACGTAAATATTTCCCGATTCATCCAATATCACCTCGCTTCTCGCATCATCACCATAGTTTCTGTTTAGAATAGTTGTGCCTGTACCAACTTCCTGCCCCCACCTCACATTTACGCCATCATCGCCTGAACCACCAATTTTCATTGAGCCGATTAATCCATTACCTGCTGCATTTAATTTAGTAACGATAATATCCCATCCACCACCACCCCCATAAACCTTAGGCGATGTTGCAGGCAAAGTTGGATAATCGGTTGATCTGCTTATACCGGCTATTACAAGATTTCCCTGGGGATCAACAATTAAACTATGTGGTTGCTCTTCGGCATTTCCTCCGATGTAAGTGGCATAAACTCTTTGCTTGCCATCCGGCGTAAGTTTCATTACTCCGATGTCCATTTTTCCTCCGGCATAATTTTCCTGGTAAGCACCCGGTGAAACTTTAAAACCAGTTCCGAAAACAATACCTCCTGAAAAAAAACTGCCATCAGGGCCATAAGTCGCTGTAAAGCCCCAATTATCAGAAGTGCTTCCGCTATAAGTAAAAAAAACTTGTGTGGGATCTATGATAAGTGGCGCATTTGGTGAGTAATTTTTTACTTTAAACCTTACAACATCTCCTTCAATATCGTATTTGCAATCAAGTTCTTTTCTTTCATTGTTAATTACCTGGTAT
>CAXSEB010000098.1:0-7604 GCA_964235805.1 uncultured Chitinophagaceae bacterium
ATATGTTATAATCAGGTTTATAAGAATTTACTCAATCTATATATCACCTTCCACACAGTATATTTGCACTTTTTATGGTTAGCAGAAGAAATATAAGAGTTAAAGTAATGCAGACACTTTACTCACTTGAAACATTAAACAACGATTTTACACCTGAAGAAGCAGTTGGTATTTTAAAAAAGAACGTAGAACAATCAAAACAACTTTTTACTTATCTCATTTACTTTATTACGGAAGTTGCCAGGTATGCTGAAACTGATTCTTTACAAAAGTCAAGCAAGCATTTACCCAACTATAATGATCTAAATATAAATGTAAGGATTTCCGAAAATGATACAGTTTTACTGACCGGACAAAATAAAACATTCAAAAAAGTTTTATCAGATAATCATCTGACTCAACTAACAGATATTGAGCTGGTGAAAAAAACTTACAATCTTTTAGTAAACTCTGATCAATATAAATCTTATATAAACAGTTTACCTGCAGAAAAAAAAGGTGAAAAGAAAATACTGGAATTTATTTTTTCTGATCTTATGTTACCAAATGAAGGCTTTATTAATCACCTTGAAGAAAATTTTACAAACTGGGATGATGATGGTGATTTGATGATAACGCTTGTTGCTGCTTACTTTCAAAAGCCCGGCACTTTTAATTTTAATGAAATACTTAGTGCTGAAAAGTGGGATTTTGCAAGAGATCTGCTTAATTGTGTTAACGATAAAAAAGATTTTTGTCTTGAATTGATCAAGCCCAAATTAAAAAACTGGGATGTGGAAAGAATAGCATCACTTGACATGATACTAATGCAAATGGGCATATGCGAATTTTTATATTTTGAGACTATTCCGCCAAGAGTAACCATTAACGAATACATTGATCTTGCAAAAGATTACAGCACACCACAAAGCGGAAATTTTGTGAACGGCATATTAGATAACATTCATAAAGAATTGTTGGCAGCGAATAAAATTCAAAAGAAGAATTTTAAAAACAGTACTTTATAATACCTTTGCTCACATTTTTATTTATGAGAATCTTTTTGGTAACATTATTTATAGGTTCTATTTTGTGTTCCTGTGATATACGGAATACAAAGCCTAAGCCTGACATGACGTTAGGAAACGCCACAACTTTTAAAGACAGCACTACAGTTCAGATAATAGATTCCACCTACAACTTTGGCAAGGTTACAGATGGCGAAAAAGTAGAATACAGTTACAAGTTTAGAAATACCGGAAAAAAGCCATTGATTGTGTCTTCAGCTCATGCCAGTTGCGGATGCACTGTGCCTGAAAAACCAGAAGCTCCAATCGCACCGGGAGAGATTGGATTTTTGAAAGTTGTTTTTGACAGCAAAGGTCGTGTAGGTAATGTGCATAAAGATATCACGGTAGTCTCCAATGCTTACCCACCTTTTCCTGATCTGCAATTAGTTGGAGAGGTAAGTGCTACAAATAAGTAAATAATTAACCATTTTACAGTATTCTTTTGAGTGCGTAAAATAAAAGCAAATAATAATGAATTTAGCAATGTTCTTTTTAATGTTCGGGCAAGGTGATAAAGCCGGTGGCGGCGGTTTTCAATTTGTTTTTTTAGGTTTGATGATATTGGTATTTTATATGTTTATGATAAGGCCGCAGGCAAAAAAAGCAAAGACGCAGAAGTTGTTTTTACAAAATTTGCAAAAAGGCGATAAAGTGGTAACAATAGCTGGTATTCATGGCACCGTAAACAAAGTAAATGAAGATGGAACCATGATGCTTGAAATAAATCCTGGCAGCTATATCAAGATAGAAAAAAGTGCTATTAGTATGGAATGGACATCTAACATCAATAAGCCTATTACCCCGCAGTTGTGAAATAAATAATTGTTTTCAATGTGCAGGCAATGTGCTGATACTATTATAAAAAGCAACAGCCTTTAAGAAGTCATCTTGTTTTTTAACTTTTAGGTTGTTCTCTTTTACAAAGGCATCAACCTGGGTTTTTTTATCTGAAGTTAATTCATCAAGAGAGGACGATGTAAATTTTACAGGTATTATTCTGTTATTTACTACAGCGTTTTGCCTGGTATGCAACACATATTTTCTTGTGGTGCTGGTAATTCCGTTCGTATGATTTTCGCCTTCAGCCCTTTTCTGGATTTCCTGCAACACAGTTATTTTACCAGCGGTTAAAACCTGTATCAGATCTGCACTCTCAGGATCTATATCACTTCTAAATATCATTGCTGGTCCTTTACCGCCGCTTGCCTGGGTTGGCGTGGTAAAAATTTTTATCTGTTTTACATTGTCGAAAAACTCAAATACTGTATCGTTTTTGTAATAAAAAAATTTGTTTTTTGACGCATCAAAATTTATTTTATCAAGGGCATACTCTTCATTGTTCTTTAAAGTAACTATTCCACTTTTCCAATCATCAAATAAAAAAGGCGTTCCCTCAATTTCACCTTTATCGTCGCCAAAATGGAAATTTTGTTCAGAAAAGGGTCGTCCTATATTACCTATATTTGTTAATGGTAATTTAACAGGCAGCACGCCATCTGTTAGACCACTTGATGCCGCAATTCGGGAAGTTTGTGATGGCGGAATTCGTGAGCTTTGTGAAAAGCCTGAAAAAAGAAAACTGAAACATAAAAGTGTGAAAAGAAACTTAAGCATAGTTTACCACAAATATAGCGGTTAATTAAATCAGGGTATTTAGATCTTAACAGGAAATATTTAGCATTTATATTGAAATATGCAAAGGATCGGTTTAACTGGTGGCCTTGGTAGCGGCAAAAGCACTATAGCCGGTATTTTCCAAGTGCTTGGCATTCCTGTTTACTATGCTGACGCAGCAGCAAAAAAATTAATGAATACTGAAAAGACGTTAAAAAGTAAAATAACAAATGCTTTTGGAGAAGCTGCTTATCTCAAAGGAGAACTTGATACCGGGTACTTAGCTGCCGCAGTTTTTAATGATAAAAATAAACTTGATTTATTGAATTCAATTGTGCATCCTGCTACAATTAAGGATGCAGAATGCTGGATACAAAAACAAACTTCTCCTTACATTATTAAAGAAGCCGCATTGCTGTTTGAGAGTGGATCCAACAAATATCTTAACTATGTTATCGGTGTGAGCGCACCCCTGGAATTGCGCATACAAAGAGCTATTACAAGGGATAATGTAAGCCGTGAACAAGTTATGCAAAGAGTAAATAAACAAATGAATGACCACGAAAAACTATCACTGTGTGACTATGTTATTATTAACGATGAAGAAAACCTGTTGCTTCCGCAGGTGTTGAAATTACATGAGAAGTTTTTGAAGTTGTCTAATTTATCGGTCAGTCCAATTCAGCACTAGGTTTGGTTAACTTTTCTAATCCTATTCTTAATCTTTTAAAACCTTCTTCGATTTTTTCCATGCTGTTGGCAAAAGAAATTCGGATACAGTCAGGATTACCAAAGGCACTGCCGGTTAATGTGGAAACATGTGACTCGTTTAGAAGATACATGCAAAGTTCATCAGCGTTATTAATGACAGTATCACCGTTTTTACTTCCAAAATATTTTTTTACTGAAGGAAAAATATAAAAAGCTCCATCCGGAACGCTGCATTGGATTAGCGGAAAATCTTTTAATAATTCAGCTACGCGTAATTTTCTTCTCTTAAATTCTGTTACCATATCATGGCTTGGCTTAAGATCAGCATTAAGTGCAACAACAGCCGACCGTTGTGCAATAGAATTGGTTCCGCTGGTAAACTGGCCTTGTATCTTTTCACATGCTTTTACTATTTCTGCGGGTGCAGCTATGTAGCCAAGCCTCCAGCCCGTCATAGCAAAACCTTTGCTAAGGCCGTTTACGATAATAACGCGATCTTTTATAAAGTCAAATTGAGCAATGCTTTCATGGTCGCCTGTAAAATTTATATACTCATAAATTTCATCGCTGATTATTATTATACGCGGAAATTTTTTGAACACCATAGCAAGTTTTTCAAGTTCATCTCGTGTATAAACTGCCCCGGTCGGGTTGCATGGTGATGAAAAAATGAAGAGCTTTGTGTTGTAAGTAATAGCATTTTCAAGTTCTTCAGGAGTTATTTTATAACCATTTTCAAAAGTGGTATTTACGAATACAACTTTGCCCTGAACCAGCTTAACAATCTCAGAATAAGTTACCCAATATGGTGTTGGAATTATTACTTCATCCCCGGCATCTATAATGCTTAACACTGCATTTGCAATACTTTGCTTTGCACCGGTGCTTACTATTATTTGGTCTGGAGTATAACTTAAATTGTTATCTCTTTTTAGTTTGTTACAAATTGCTTCTCTTAAATCCTGATAGCCGCAAACCGGTGTGTAATGACTCCAGTTATCGTCAATTGCTTTTTTTGCAGCGTCTTTAATATGTTGCGGCGTATCAAAATCCGGCTCTCCCAAACTCAGGTCTACCACATCAATTCCTTTTGCTCTCAGCTCTCTGCCAAGTTTTGCCATCTTAAGCGTTTCCGGTTCGTTAAATCTCGAAAGTGTTGATGAAAGTTGCATATCATTTTTTTAAAAACGCTGCAAAAATAGGGTATTTGAAGTATCGCAGGCCAGGTATCAGGTTTTAGGTATGGGCAATTATGTTGAGTGATTAATTATCAAATAGATAAAAGCATCCGGTTTCATTTAAATTTTTTTTGACTAATAAGGATCTTGGCCAGTGCCTGAAGTTGAAATATAAAAAGTGAAAACCTTATAGCCTAAAGACCAACATTCAAAACAGTTAAAATTATTTATCGTATACAATTTTAAACCGGGAAAGATCGGCAACGTGAGATCGTTTACGATGCAATTCATAATCATATATTACTTTGCCTAAGTTTTTAAGAAACGGGTGGCCTGCAGTTTCATAATCATAATGGTCATCATTAACTATTCCGTTTATGTTACAATTTATGGTTGCCGAAAGAAAAAATTCAATATTGTTTTCAAGGTCAACAACATAAGCAATGTCAGTAAGCTGCCCATAAGCTTCTCCTGATTTATTGAATATTCTTATATTTTTTGAAAGGAGTTTATCTTCACGACTGTTCAATAAAAATTTGATATAGGAATTCGGGTAACTGGCTGTATCATATGCAGGGTAAACACTTTCGGCGGGATAAGATGACAGATATTTATAAACGAAGTCATAATCAGCAGAAGTTAAATTAAATCGTTGCCTGTTACCAACAGAATTAGTAAAGATAACGCTCCTTAAAATGCTATGCAGGTCTGATAATAGTATCCTGTTCTTCTTTGAAAAGTTCATTGGAGCATTTATCAAGGTGTCTCCTTTATAATAAGCCTTCCCGAGCAAATCGTTTCTTGCTGCATATTTAACCTGGTTGAACGCAAGTGGCTGCTGGTATAAAATCTGATTGTCATCAGATAAGAACTTTACAGGGTTGGTGTGCCTGTTCTCATCTTCTGATAAAAAAATATCCAACCGATGCAGTATTTGAGCGCTTTCGTAACCTCTGTTATGCAACTGATCATTTACATATTGCTGCCCTAAAAATTCATACAACCTGTTGAAAGCATCATTATCGCTTACTAAAAAAATTCTTTTTATATACTGCTTTATGTTTGGCTTGCCATCAGGCGTGTTAGGGTCATTATAAATTTCGGTTTGTCCACTATATGCAGCCTCAGTTATCATGGTTGTATTCATGTTAACTCCCGGGCTGTTCAATTCGTTTAACCTTTGCAGGGCAAGTAATGCAGTAGGAAGTTTTACGGTTGATGCAGGATAAAAATAATTATTTGGGTCTTCATTAAAATAATAATCTTTAAACCTTGGTAAATTGTTTGCGTTGCGATCCACCTGCGTATAAATTACCTGGATGTTGCGCTGTTTTGCCTGCGCTATTATTGTATCAAAGAGATCAGGATATTTTTTAAAGAGACTATTGAAAAAGAGATCAGTTTTAGCTGCGTAATTAATCTCCTTATTAACAGGCAACATCGTTTTTGAAGGTTCAGTTTTGTGAGATACAATTTGCACTGGCTTTGCAGCGTAACAGGAAATTAGTAAAGTTAAAGCACTTAATACAGGCAGGTATTTAATTTTAAGCATCAACAATATTAAAATATAAACGCAACTAAAAACAATGATTGCGGCCATGCATTTTATTTAAACGATAAACAGTTTAGATGGCTTGAAAATGTTGCAATTTCTGGCATAATACTTTAAGTGTAAAAATCTTACAGGCAATTTACCATGAGCCTTTTAAATACTAAGCTTATGAACATTTGCTTCAACGGTATGGCGATCAGATATCATCAGGCAACATGTATCTATACCAAATCATTACATTGTTATATTGAAAGGTCTAACGTTATGCTAAACCATTAACATTGGATACTTCAATGGTAACCTGTTGTTTCTATTGCACGGAATAGAACTTCAAAAAAGGAAGTATCTTTAGGTTGAAACTAATAGTGATGACGGCTGGCTGAATCATTCCGAAACTACAACAGCAGCAGGTTTACCTGTTCTACTCAAACTTAAACTTAAAAAAATACAAAGTTTGAAGTAAGTAGCCGCTGTCCATCGAGAAATTGTTATGCTTAAGTATTGTTTATTTATTTTATTAAGTTTTTCAGGGTAGTTGTTTGCTCAAAACGCTGCGTGCAATCCGGTTATTACTATTGCAAACACCGACTCACTTATTTGTGAAGGAGAGCTCACTGTTTTCACATCACAATCCTCTTACGGAAACGGAGTTCCTTCATATCAGTGGATGGTTAACGGCACGCCGGTGGGAACAAACAGTCCGGAGTATTCAACTACTTCCTTAACCAATGGTGCACGTATTGAATGTTTGCTAACCGTTTCTTCTCCATCCTGCCCGGGCACATCAGCGTCAGCACGTTCGCAGTTAACCATATATGTTTATCCTATGATTCATCCTGCAATAAAAATAACACCAACTAAAACAGAGATATGCAGAGGAGAGCAGGTTACTTTTACAGCTACAGCCAATGGCGGTGCTTTTCCCCGGTTTGAATGGGAAATAAACGGCATTGCTACAGGCGATATCAGCCCGGCTCTAATCACAAGCAATTTAAAGGATGGCGACTCAATAAGTTGCACTGTAACAATAGACCAAGACTCAAGGTGCCATACTTCCACAAGTGCACCGTCCAATAAGATAGGGATCCATGTTAAAGATTTTGCCGATCCCTCGGTTAAAATTGCTGCGCCGGTGCTGGATGTATGCAAAGGCTCAGCAATCTCCTTCACAGCAACACCGCAAAATGCGGGAGATTATAAGTTCTATCAATGGCAGGTAAACGGCCACAATGCAGGAGAGAATTCTCCAAGCTTTATAAATGAACAGTTTACAAACGGCGATAGCGTTTCCTGTACGTTATCAACCACTATCCCGGGTTGCTCAATAACAGTGAATACACCTTCTAATGAGGAACTGGTAACAATCAGGAATGCGCCGGTGATCACGTTTTTACCACCGGAAGTAATAATACTCTCAGGGGAATCGGCGCAGCTGAAAGCATCTGATTCAGGAAGTATAGTATCTTTTATGTGGCAGCCTTCTGAAGCATTGCTTACGCC
>CAXSEB010000099.1:0-1247 GCA_964235805.1 uncultured Chitinophagaceae bacterium
ATTTAAAGGTACTTCACAATGGCATGCCGGATAAGTTCTAGTATTTACAGGGCACATTTGAAAACTACACAAACAGATCATAATGCAGAATAAAAAAATAACAAGAAATAAAAAGCATTCTATAAATGGAAACCAGGCAAAGCCTTTGGTAAAAATTTTATGGATAACAGTTCTTAGCGGTTTATCTCTTTTTATTTTAATTATGTTATTTGCTGCAATAGGTGTGTTCGGTAAATTACCCTCTCTGCAGGAACTTGAAAACCCACAGGCCAGTCTTGCCTCAGAAATTTATGCTGATGATGGAACAACCTTAATGGGTAAAATTTACACCGAAAACAGGAGCCCTGTTGATTTTAAAGACATTTCTAAAAACGTAATTGATGCACTGATAGCCACAGAAGATGTTCGCTTTTACGAACATTCCGGCATAGACGCAATAGCCATCGGCCGTGCCTTAAAAGGTTTTGGAAGTGAAGGTGGCGGAAGTACAATAACACAACAATTGGCCAAGCAGATTTTGCACCAGGGCGGCGGATGGTTAGGAAAAAGAGTGCTTGATAAATTAAAAGAATGGATCGTTGCACTTAAGCTGGAAAAGAACTTTACCAAACAGGAAATTTTATCCCTTTATCTAAACCGGGTACCTTGGGGAAATATCTTTGGAATAAGAAATGCCTCACGGGTTTACTTTCAGAAAGAACCGGCTCTATTATCCGTTGATGAATCAGCTTTGCTAATTGGTATGCTTAGCGGGCCCGGCAAATATGATCCCATCAGGCATCCTAATCTTGCACTGGAGCGCCGAAATTTGGTATTAGACAGAATGGTTACAAACAATGCCATAAATGAATCTGAAGCGAGTGGTCTTAAAAAAAACCCTCTTCATTTAAAATTTAAAAAGCTTGATGAGAACCTCGGCATTGCGCCTTATTTCCGTTTGGTGCTAAGCAAAAAAATGGAGCAATGGTGCAAGTCTCACACGGATGTTAAGCTTGGCAGAAATTACGACATATATAAAGATGGACTAAAGATTTATACCACTATAAATCCAAAAATGCAATTGTATGCTGAACAAGCTGTAGTAATGCACATGAGCTCTATGCAAAAAAAATTCAACAGCCAGCTTGGTAAAGATGTATGGAAAAAACACCAGGACATTTTAGACAGGGTGATGAGAGAAAGTGAACGCTGGCGGCTAATGAAGGAAGATGAAGTAAAAAACTTATTTTAATGAAGCTTATGAAAGG
>CAXSEB010000099.1:1257-7570 GCA_964235805.1 uncultured Chitinophagaceae bacterium
TGTGAAAATGAAGATCTTTGCCTGGAATGCCAACAGGGAAAAAGATACGGTGATGACGCCAATAGATTCGATTAAGTATCTAAAGCAAATGATGCAGACATCTTTTGCTGCAATGGATCCCATGACCGGTGAGGTAAAAGCCTGGGTTGGCGGTGTAGATTTTAAATGGTTCAAGTATGATCACGTAACCGCAAACAGGCAGGTAGGCTCAACCTTTAAACCAATATTATACACACTTGCACTAATAGATGCCGGCCTTACTCCCGACAGCTATATTGGTGGAAAAACCATCACTCTGGCAGATAAAACAATATCCGGTAAAGGTGGTACCATGGCGTATTGCCTGGCTAAATCTTTAAACTCCGGCGCTTACGATTTGATGAGTAGAATCGGGGCAAAAAAAACTGCAGAGTTTGCGCATAGCTGTGGCATTGCAAGTAACATTCCGGTTGTACCTTCCATTGCATTGGGTTCTGCTGACCTTACTTTGATTGAAATGCTGCGTGCCTATACCATGTTCCCAAATCGCGGTTTTAATACTGAACCAATTATAATAAGCCGCATTGAAGACAAGAATGGGAATGTACTGGAAACGTTCCAACCTGAAAGTAAACAAATCATCAGCGAAGCAGATGCATTTACAATGTATAAAATGATGCAAGGCGTTATTGACTTTGGAACAGGACATTCAATGCGTGACCGTTTTGGAATAAACAGCGCTATTGGCGGCAAAACCGGAACTACAAATGATAACACTGACGGCTGGTTCATTGGTTATACACCACAAATATTAGCAGGCGCATGGGTAGGTTGCGATGATCCGTTTTTGAAAATTCGATGGACGAATGGAGGTAATGAAATGGCGATGCCGGAATGGGCTTACTTTATGCAAAAAGTTTATGCAGATAAGAAGTTAGGTATTGACGCCAATGCTGAATTTGAAAAACCGGCCGAACTTGATAACAACCCAATCTATGCAGATAAAAATTTTTCAGATATAATTCAAAAAGGTGAAGGTTCAGATTTTAATGAAGATGAAGGTAATGGAAATGCCGGCGATTATGAAGGAAACGTGTTAAGCTCTCCTGTTGAATCTGACTTTGGTAAACAAAAAGGAGGAAATGATGCTAAAGGTGATGAATATAAAGACATAATGCAACCAGCCGAAGACATTGCGCCTGATAACAATAACGATAAAAATAAAACACCTGTTAAAACACCTGTTGCTGCTGCCAAACCGCCTGCAGATGATAAAATTAAAAAGCCTGCTTCAAAGCCCGAAAAAACGGAAAACGATTATTAGTTTTTGCGACTTAGAGGCAACTATTTCTTAAGAAACTCATTAATTAAACCCAATGTGTTCTTGAACGGAAAAAAACATGCCTCTTTAATGTTTGAATAAACAAAACATAAATAAGACAATGTTTTTGAAACGGACTATTTACTAATGGGAGATGCTGGATGTAAAGCGGGGAATGTTCTGATGTGAAGGTAAATTATAACACTTAAGCATTGCTTTTTTTATAGATGTTTTAGTATCTGCAAAAGACAAATTTAAATAGTCGAAGGATTTTGTGATGCAATAACTGATTGTTGATTCCGGTAAAGACTTACTTAACATTTACAACTCCATTAACATTACTGGGAAGTATTTTAAATTCCTTTTTAAAGGCGATACTAAAATTGCTAAGATTTAGGTAACCAAGTTGTGAGCCTATTTCTTTAATGGAATATTTGTGGGTAAGCATTAGAACTTTTGCACGTTGCATTCTTCTTTGCTGAAAATATTCGTACAATGAGCTTCCATACATCTTTTTAAATTTGTTTTTTAAAGATGTTGTACTCATCGCTCCTATTCGGCTAAGAAATGTTATTGGTGGTGGTGCTTTAGAAAAATCTCTTACAAGGTATGCTTCTACTTTCATTAAACGCTGTACTTCGTCAGCGGAAATTTTTATTTTTTCTCTCTCAGCGTTAACATAAAATTTTAATGCCAGTTCAGAAACAAACTTTTTCACCATTGACACAACCAGTTTTTCCAGGGATGCATGATGCACCTCAGTATCGTCATTTATCAGAAGTTGCTCAAATAAGATTTTGTAATCTTTATCAAACGGAATAAGGTTAGATGTTGCGGTGTTTAGCTCTTTTAACGTTTGCCATAAATCGTCGCTTACATTTGTTCCCAGCATTTTTTTCAACCATTTGCCAGGCATTAAAATGTTTACCGTTTTCATTAAAGTATCTTTTGATACCATGTAAGCAAAATCATATAATGAACTGGTTAACACAACGGAGGTTTTTTGCTGTTTACCTTCCCATATGTAGCGTTCACCAATTTTTAGCATCAGGTTATTTGCAATAGACGATTCATTGAACCGAAGTACATAAAATTCTTCGCTTGAACAGCTTTGTGATAAGTATAAGTCCTGGTTTAGTTGAAAATTAGTTATTAAGCATTGCAAACCATTTGATAAAATTTTAAATTTAAAATATCCATTCCCAATCCGTGAGGGAATATTTAACGCACCATCTTGCACACCAACATCCATTTTAGCTGCAATCTCTTTTACAACATCACAGTAATGGGTTTGCTGATATTTAACGGTGAACATTCTGTAATTTTTCCGCTTAATAATTAATAAGACATGAAGTGTTTTAGGCTTAAATCATCACAGGTATCTTAAAGGATTGCGCCTCGATATCTGGATATAATTTTTAATATTCATCCAAAAAGCAATGAACAAATAAATGATTACAGGCGAACCCATAGTTAAGAAAGTGATATAGATAAAATACCTTCTTATTACCGACGTTGCGATTCCAACTTTTTCGCCGATAGCAGTGCAAACTCCAAAAACCTGTAGCTCAATAAAATGTTTTAATGTGTTCATAATGCTAATTTAAAAAAAATTAATAATAAAGAAAATACAAATATGAATAAAGAATAGGTGAAGTTTGCCCGATTGATTTCAAGTAATTTTGTACTTTAGATATAGACTATATTTTTTAAAAATTAAATATATAAGTATTTATAAATGTATGATATATATTTAACCACAATGGTATTTGATATAGAGATGATAAAAAATGTGTATGGCGGCTTTGCCGAAAAAGTTAAGGCAGCACGTGAAGTAATTGGAAGGCCGCTAACACTTACTGAAAAGATTCTGTATGCACATCTTTGGAAAACAAATGCCACAACACAATATGAGCGGGGCAAAAGCTATGTTGATTTTGCACCTGACCGGGTAACTATGCAGGATGCTACTGCACAAATGGCGCTTTTGCAGTTTATGCAAGCCGGCAGAACAAAAGTGGCCGTGCCATCCACAGTGCATTGCGACCATTTAATAATGGCAAAAGATAACAGCAAAACCGACCTTGACAGAGCTGTTCACGAAAGCAGTGAAGTATATAACTTTTTGGCCTCCGTTTGCAATAAATATGGCTTGGGCTTTTGGAAACCTGGCGCTGGAATTATTCACCAGGTAGTATTGGAGAATTATGCTTTTCCCGGCGGAATGATGATTGGTACAGATAGTCATACTGTTAATGCAGGAGGGCTCGGCATGATTGCAATTGGTGTTGGTGGTGCCGATGCTTGTGATGTAATGGCTGGGCTTCCATGGGAGTTAAAATTTCCTAAATTGATTGGTGTTAAACTAACCGGCAAACTGAACGGATGGGCCGCACCAAAAGATAGTATTTTAAAAGTTGCTGGTATACTAACCGGGAAAGGCGGTACAGGGGCTGTTGTTGAATATTTTGGTGAAGGTGCTACATCTATTAGTTGCACCGGCAAAGGAACCATTTGCAATATGGGCGCTGAAGTGGGTGCTACTACATCTACTTTCGGCTATGATGAAAGTATGGAAAGATATTTAAGAGCAACCGGGCGGGCAGAAGTTGCTGACGCTGCCAATGCCATTAAAGAACATCTTACTGCTGATGCTGAAGTTTATGCTGAGCCTGAAAAATATTTTGACCAGGTCATTGAAATAAATCTTAATGAGTTGGAGCCTCATCTTAATGGTCCGTTTACCCCAGATCTTGCTACACCAATTTCTAAAATGAGAGAAGTTGCCACCACTAATAACTGGCCTCTTAATGTTGAAGTTAGTTTGTTGGGAAGTTGTACCAATTCGTCTTACGAAGATATTTCAAGATCAGTAAGTGTGGTAAAACAGGCCGCCAAAAAAGGGCTTAAACTCAAAACAGAATTTACAATAAATCCTGGCTCAGAGCTGGTAAGATACACTGTAGAACGAGACGGATACCTGCAGGAATTTGACAACATGGGGGCAATAGTTTTTGCTAACGCATGTGGCCCATGCGTAGGGATGTGGGATAGAATGGGCGCAGAAAAACAGGAGAAAAATACCATTGTTCACTCCTTCAACAGAAATTTTGCTAAACGAAATGATGGCAACCCAAATACATATGCGTTTGTTGGCTCACCAGAACTGATAACCGCAATAGCTTTTTCTGGTGACCTTGGATTTAATCCAATAACTGATACACTTACAAATGATAAGGGTGAGCAGGTTATGCTTGACGTTCCTAATGGATTTGAACTGCCTCCAAACGGTTATGCGGTAGAAGATGCAGGTTACCAGGCTCCCGCCGAAGATGGAAGTGGCGTGCAGATCTTAGTTGATCCTCAAAGTAAACGTCTTCAGTTATTAGATCCATTCCCGGCATGGGAAGGCACAGATTTAAAAGGCCTAAGGCTTTTAATAAAAGCTAAGGGCAAATGTACAACTGACCATATTTCTATGGCTGGACCATGGCTAAAGTTTCGTGGACATTTAGATAATATCAGTAATAATTTATTGATAGGTGCAGTAAATTTTTACAATGAGAAAACTAATCTTGTAAAAAACGAACTTACAGGTGAATACGGACCGTTACCAGATACGCAGCGTGCATATAAAGCTGCAGGCATTGGTTCTATTATAGTTGGTGATGAAAATTATGGGGAGGGTTCATCAAGAGAACATGCTGCCATGGAACCAAGGCATTTAGGCGTAAGAGCCGTACTGGTAAAGTCTTTTGCACGCATACATGAAACCAATTTAAAAAAACAAGGTATGCTTGGCCTTACTTTTAATAATAAAGAAGATTATGATAAAGTTTGCGAAGATGATTTGATTGACATCGATGGATTAATTTCTTTTACCGTGAACAAGCCACTTATTATCCATCTAAATCATAAGGATGGCACATCAGATATTGTTATTGCAAATCATTCCTATAACGAACAACAAATAGAATGGTTCAAAGCCGGCGGTGCATTAAATATTATAAGGAGAGAGTTTGAAAACAGGCAGAAGGATTAAGCAGGGATTTGATAAGTCGTTTATTGTTTTTATCCTTTTGCGTGAGTCGGAGATTTTGTTAGTGGCACAATTGCGTCTTCCTTTTCATTTTAAGCTTTAAACATGAAATGAAATTATGCTGCTTCAAAAACTCAATCTAAAATAACCCCTGCAATACTTGTAAGTATATTGCCTTGACTATGTAACCTTTTGCTTAGGTGAACAGCTACAAAGTGAGTAAATATTCTCGTAAACTTTTATAGTCACTTTCCATTTTTACACTTAGCTTTTGCCTTGCTAATAATTTCTGTATTGCTTCAGGCAGCGGTATTGAGCTTTGTATCAGCGGCTCAACTACATCGTAAAACTTTACCGGATGTGCAGTCTCTAAAAATATTCCTTGTAGATTTTTATGTTTTTCTAAATATTTTTTTAAACCAAGATAGCCAACAGCGCCATGTGGATCTAATAAATAATTGTTGTCAAGAAATATTTCTTGTACAGTGGTCCTGGTTTCATCATCGGATACAGTATAACTGCTTAGCACATTTGTGAGAGATTTAAATTCTTTGTCAAACAATTCCAAGATGCGGACAAAATTACTCGGGCTGCCAACATCCATTGCATTTGATAAGGTTGGTACGGATTGTTTGATTGTATAATTTTCTGTTTGGAGATATTGATGAACAACATCGTTAGCATTGCAGGCAGCAATAAAATGCTTTACCGGCAGTCCTGAACGATGCGCCAATAACCCTGCGCAGATATTTCCGAAATTGCCACTCGGCACGCTTATCACCGGAGGTCCGTATTTATCTTTCCATTGTTTGTAAGCAAAAAAATAATAAAATTGCTGCGGCAGCCAACGTGCAACATTGATGGAGTTTGCTGAAGTAAGAAATAACTGTTTATTGATTTTCTCATCTGCAAAAGCCTGCTTTACCAATTGCTGGCAATCATCGAAAGAGCCATCAATTTCTATTGCAGTAATA
>CAXSEB010000100.1:0-2810 GCA_964235805.1 uncultured Chitinophagaceae bacterium
TACAATTATAAAATGCATTATTAAGAATTGATGTTATGAAGTTGGTGCATAGAAGTTTTTAGCAGCGGATATAAATTTTTAAATATATCGTAATACTTTTTATAAGCATTATAATTATCTGCATCAGGCTCAATAACAACACTTTTGTTATTATACAGAGAAGAGTAATTATTAGTAACACCAATTGCTCTTATGCAGAACATCGCTGCGCCTACGTCAGAGGCATCATCACTTTGAATGATACAAGTTCTTTTACCTGTAATATCTGCAAGCAGCTGCATCCATGTTTCGGAATTAATAAAACCGCCGCTTACGTTAATTTGTGTAACAGGCGCTGAGGATGCTTCTACAATCAGCAGGATATTATTTAAAGAATAACAAATGCCTTCCAACACTGCTCTGAAAAAGTGTGCTTTTATATGATGATCTTTTATTCCGAAAAACACGGCGGACGCTTTCTCATCCCACATCGGCGCTCTCTCTCCATGCAGGTAAGGCAGAAATAGTAAACCGTCTGCTCCTGCCTTTACCGACTCAACATTTTTAAATAACTCATTATAATCGTCTACCGAAGGAGAATCAATATTTAAAAAACATTTGAAAAGCCATTTTACCACGTTGCCTCCGTTATTTACGGGGCCACCACAAATGAATGTTTCTTCATCAAGCACATAGTTAAATGTCATCGATTCATAATTAACAAGAGGAGCAGCATTCGCTACTCTAACAGCGCCGCTTGTACCTATAGTAATGGCAGCGGTTCCCTGTTCAACTGCATTGCTTCCTAAGTTTGCGAGGCAACCATCACTTGCACCAATACAAATTGGAGTATTAAAAGGAATACCTAATAGCACTGCGGATGATTTGTTCAGATCGTTACTTATAAACTTTGTAGAAACAATTTGAGAAAGGTGATCTGATGTAATTCCACACAATGAAAGTGAAGCCTCATTCCATTTATAGCTTTTAATATTGAATAAGCCGGTTGCAGATGCTATAGAATAATCTATTTGATAATGATGAAATAAGTTGTGCCAAATGAACTCTTTTATAGAAATGAATTTATAGGCATTATTAAAAACACCAGGCGCATTTCTTTTGAGCCAGATGATCTTACAAAGCGGCGACATTGAATGCAAAGGCGTTCCTGTTTCATTATAAATACTTTCTGCCTGCGGCGAACTTCTTAATTCAAATGCAATTGCTTCACTTCTTGTATCTGCCCAGGTTATTAAATTGGTAAGAGCTTTATTGTGTTTATCAATTACTATTAAGCTATGCATGCAACTGCTAAGGCTTACAGCCGAAGGAGGATACTTTAATGTTGTTGCTACTTTTTTTATTGCATTGGCAAAAGCCTGCCAGATGGCCTCTGCATCCTGCTCAACAAATCCTTGCGGTCCTTCAAAATTTTTATAATAAAATTGGGAAGAAGCCAGTATTTCCCCGGAATAATTTACAGCAACTGCTTTTGTGCTGCCTGTACCTATATCAACACCTATAACATATTGCTGCATATTTTTTCTTAAGAGAGAAAGATATGAAACTTGTTTGTTTCGATAAACATATCGAAGCATTATCTGCCCGATACGATTTAAGATGCAAATAACATTGTATAACTTATAACTATATTTAACAGGCACATCTTTATAAACAATTGCTGCTTATGTCTTTTTTTAAGCCAACCCTTTCGTTTGCACAAATAATTAATATGAATGTTGGGTTCTTTGGAATCCAATATAGCTTTGGCTTACAGCAAAGTGCAGTAAATCCTATTTATGATTTTCTTGGCGCAACACCCGACCAGATCCCGCTCTTAAACTTAGCAGGTCCGATAACAGGATTGCTTATTCAACCACTTATAGGCGCACTTAGTGATAAGACATGGCATCCGCGTTTTGGCCGGAGAAAACCTTACTTTTTTATCGGTGCATTATTCTGCAGCATTTGTTTATTTATATATCCTTTTAGCAGCACATTATGGATGGCTGTAGGATTATTATGGATACTTGATGCAGCTAACAACACGGCAATGGAACCGTACCGGGCCCTGATAGCTGATAAATTACCTTCAGAACAACATGCAACCGGGTTTTTAACACAGAGCTTTTTTACAGGCCTTGGCATTACCCTTGCAAACGTTTCCTTATTCATCTTTCAGAAAAACATAACCGGTGAACATGGAAAAATACCGTATTGGGTATTTGCATCCTTCTTTCTTGGTTCAGTTTGCTCTATTGCTTCTGTCGGATGGTCAATTTATAAAACACCGGAAATACCACCAAGTGAAGAAGAGTTAAAGTTGCTGAAAGCTGCCAAGGGCGGCATCCTTGAACCGCTTAAAGAAATTTTTTTTTCTATAAAGGATATGCCTAAAGTAATGTGGCAATTAGCATTAGTGTATTTATTTCAATGGTATGCACTGTTTTGTTATTGGCAAAATGCATCAAAAAGTATTGCGCAATCTGTTTGGAAAACAACACCTGTTCTTAATAAAACTTTGTATGAAGAAGCTGTGGGTTGGACAGGACTTGTAAACGGATGGTACAACGTAGTAACTTTTCTGTCAGCGTTTGCATTGGTTGGATTGGCAAGGAGATACAGCCCAAAATTAGTACACACAGTTTGCCTTATTATGGCAGGTGCCGGACTGCTTATATTCCCTCATATTGAAAACAAGTATTTATTATTTGCCCCGATGACTGGTTTTGGAATTGCATGGGCAAGCATGATGGGCGTGCCTTACCTCATGGTAGTGAATGATATTCCAAAAGAAAGGTATGGTGTTTACATGGGCATCATTAACATGA